>JAKOPZ010000069.1 GCA_029778615.1 Chloroflexota bacterium
GCTCGATTGGTATGGCGATGAACTCACGCGTTCGATTGCCAAGATAGCCAATGAAGCGACGACAGTGCGCTTCGATGCCTCCGACCTCATGCCCGGAGCCGTCGGCAGTGGTTCGTTCTGGAAAGGCATGACCGATTACTTTAGCGGTTCCGCCGACCTCGACACCGTCCTCAAAGAAATTGACGCCTCCTGGCCAGCAAACAAGTAATTCGGATTGCATTTGTCATTCCGAGCCAAGCGATACATCGCAAACCCGCGAAATGACAATGCGAACGTCTTGCAGCACATAGAGAGAGTGGATTCCTTTTGGGAATCCACTCTTGAATTAAACCTGTTCGTGACCCGCGCTGCGTTCCACAGGCGCAGTGAGGGTCGAATCGCAAAGGAGCTCTAGCATGCAAAATCGCGTTGACGCCCCACTTCTTGCACCCATCGCCGATGAGCAGAGACCCAAAGGTCCGGTTGATTGGCTCCTGACGAATCTCGTGCGGATTCTCGTTGCACTGTTCGTTCCAATTGTTACGTTCATCGTCCTCTATGCCGGTTTCATATTTCTCCGCGATAGTAACGCACCCAAGATTGTGGTCGCCGTCGTCGCGGTGGTTTGGGGGGTAGGCGGCGTCGCGCTGCTGTATACCGTTTCGAATTGGCTCGTCGAAACTCTCGGCTCGCAATGGCGCGCCCGCGTCTTACCCTTCATTTTTGTCGGACCCGCTATTGCCATTCTCATGTGGTATCTTGCCTTGCCCACTCTCCGCACATTATGGCTGAGTCTGTTCAGCGCGGATGGCAGCGAGTTTGTCGGCTTGCAAAACTACATCACGGTTTTCACCGACCGCAATATGTTCACAGCGTTCCGCAACAACATCATGTGGATTGTGTTTGGTGCGTCGTTTGTCGTCGTATTTGGACTGCTTGTCGCCGTCTTGGCAGACCGCACGCGCTGGGAAACACTTGCCAAGATTATTATCTTTATGCCAATGGCGATTTCGATGGTTGGCGCGGGCGTCATCTTTAACATGCTCTATGCGGTCAATCCCAACGTCGGTTTGTTGAACGCGATATATACGAGCATCACCGGTGCAACACCCATTGCATGGAAAGCCGCGCCCGAGCTGCAGCCGTGGAACAACTTGTTTCTCATTGCAGTGATGGTCTGGCTGCAAACCGGCTATGCGATGGTACTGTTTTCGGCGGCGCTCAAAGGCATTCCCACGGAAATTCTGGAAGCCGCGCGCGTGGATGGCGCGAACGAAGTTCAAGTCTTTTTCAGCATTATGCTGCCTTCGATTTTGGGCACCATCATTGTCGTCGCGACGACCGTCGTCATTTTCACGCTCAAGATTTTTGACGTCGTTTGGATTATGACCGGCGGACAGTTCAGCACCCAAGTCATTGCGACGCAGTTTTACCGCGAGTACTTTACCTCGCAGAACGCGGGCTTGGGTTCTGCCATCGCCATCGTCCTGCTCTTGTGTGTGATTCCCGTGATGTTTTACAACATCCGCCAGTTCAACGAAAGAGAGGCATTCTAATGGCTGCCACTACACAAAAACAAGCGCTCGCGATGGAGCGGTCGCGACAAAAGCGCCGCGGCTTTAATCCCGCGCCAATCATCGTCAATGGAACGCTTTTACTTCTCGTACTGGCGTGGATTCTCCCGACGGTTGGGCTTTTGATTTCGTCGTTTCGCCCGCCGTTTGAGATTCTCACTTCCGGTTGGTGGTCAATTTTTCCGCACCGCGAATATGTGTCCGTCGAGACTCTGCCTTTGCCCGAAGGCGACCGCACTGGCGTGATGGTCATCAAAGGCGCCAGCGGCACGTTTGAACAATTCCGCGACGGCGTCGCCTCTCCAGATGGCACTTACAAAATCTTTTGGAAAGGCAACCGCCGTCTCGGCACCATCGAAGTACAACAGCAGGAATGGAAGTGGGGGTCCGCCTGGACGCTCACCAACTATGATGCCGTACTCGGCGGCAAGACGTTTGAAATCAAACAACCTGACGGGTCAACGCTGATCGTGCAGGGCGAGAACCTGGTGAACGCGTTCATCAACAGCATCGTCGTCAGCATTCCCGCCACCGTCATTCCCATTCTGATTGCGGCGTTCGCCGCGTATGGGTTCGCATGGATGCGCTTTCCGGGGCGGAAACTCTTTTTCATCATGGTCGTCGCGCTGCTCGTCGTGCCGCTGCAAATTGCGCTCGTGCCCATCCTCAAAGACTATGTGGCGTTGAATTTGAACGGCACCTATTTAGGCGTTTGGCTCGCGCACACGGGTTTTGGCTTGTCTCTCGCGGTGTACTTGCTCTATGGCTATATCAGCCAGCTTCCGCGCGACATTCTGGAATCGGCGTTCATTGATGGCGCATCGCATTTCACCATCTTTACGCGTCTCATCTTGCCGCTGTCCGCACCCGCGCTCGCGTCGTTCGCAATTTTCCAATTCCTGTGGGTGTGGAACGACTATTTGGTCGCGTTGATTTTCATCGGCGCAAAACCCGACGTTCAAGTACTCACAATGCGTATCGCTGACATGGTTGGTTCACGCGGGAACGATTGGCATCTATTGACGGCGGGCGCCTTTGTCTCCATGCTCCTGCCGCTCGTCGTGTTCCTCTCGCTTCAACGCTATTTCGTGCGCGGCTTGCTCGCGGGTTCGGTGAAAGGATAAAAAGTTGAACTGTGCCGTGAGGCGGAGTGGGAATAAATCTAATGTACCAGTTTGATACGCCGTCATTGGCACGCGAAACAGAATTGACGCTGGCGCGCCTGCAACCAAAATTGCAGGCGCGTTTTGCATCGCGCGCGGCGCCGTCGCCCGGCGAATGGGAAACGTTCCTCGCGCGCTGGCGCGAACATTTTCCCGCCCTGTTCGCGCGGCTCCTCCAACTATACGGCGCGCGCTATGATTTCTTTTATCACCTCGAAGAGCTCGCGGCGATTCTGGCGGACGCGTGGTTGGCGCGCGCCGATGCGCTCAAGCAGCTCGACGCCGCGCGCCAAGAAAATCCAAATTGGTTTCAATCGAACACGATGCTTGGCGCGGTGTGCTATGTGGATTTATTCGCCAACAATCTCGTAGGCATCCGCGAAAAAATTCCGTACTTGCAAGAGCTTGGGGTAACGTATCTTCATCTGATGCCGCTCTTCAAGGCGCCGGAACCGGAAAACGACGGCGGCTATGCGGTAAGCAGCTATCGCGAAATCAATCCTTCACTCGGCACGATGGAACAGTTGCGCGAACTCGCGGACGCGCTGCATGACGCGGGCATCGCGCTCGTGGTGGACTTTGTGTTCAATCACACCGCGTACGACCACGAATGGGCAATGCGCGCGCGCGCCGGCGACCCTGCATATCAAGACTATTATTTTATTTTCCCCGACCGCACGGTGCCCGATGCGTACGATAAAACCCTCCGCGAGATTTTTCCCGACGTGCGGCGCGGGTCTTTTTCGCCTCTCTCTCTTTGGGAGCAAGAACGCAAAGGTTGGGTGTGGACCACGTTCCATTCGTATCAATGGGACTTGAACTATCGCAATCCCGCCGTGTTTAACAGCATGGCGCGCGAAATGTTATTTCTCGCCAATCAAGGCGTGGATGTCTTGCGGCTCGACGCCGTCGCGTTCATCTGGAAACAAATGGGCACAGCTTGCGAAAACTTGCCCGAAGCCCATCTCTTGATTCAAGCGTTCAATTTGCTTGCGCGCATTTCTGCGCCCGGATTGTTATTCAAGTCCGAAGCAATCGTGCATCCCGACCAAGTCGTGAAATACATTGCGGCGGGCGAATGTCAGCTCTCGTACAATCCGCTGCTGATGGCGCTGTTGTGGAATTCTTTGGCAACGCGCAAAGTGCGGCTCTTGACGCAGGCGCTGCGCGAACGGTTCGCGATTCCCTCCGGCTGCGCGTGGGTAAATTATGTCCGCGTGCATGATGATATCGGCTGGACGTTTTCGGACGAGGACGCCGCGCGGCTGGGCATAAATGCCTACGACCACCGTCAATTTCTGAATCGCTTTTACACAGGAAAATTTCCCGGCAGTTTTGCGCGCGGCCTGCCGTTTCAAGAAAATCCCGCCACGGGCGACATGCGCATTTCGGGAACGTGCGCGTCCCTTGCCGGTTTGGAAAAAGCGTTGGCTGAAAATGACGCGGACGAAATAGAATTGGCAATTCGCCGCATCTTACTCCTGTACGGCATCGTCACGCTCATCGGCGGCATTCCGCTCATTTATCTTGGCGACGAAATCGGCGCGCGCAACGATTATGCGTACCGCAAGGACCCTTCCAAAGCATACGACAGTCGTTGGGTACATCGTCCGCGCTTTGATTGGACGCGCGCAAAAGAGCGTTACAGTCCTGAAACCATCGAAGGTCAAATTTTTGGCGGCTTGCACGAACTCATCGCGCTGCGCCAAACCCACAATCTCTTTGCGGGCGGTGAGATGCGTGTCTGTGAAACAGACAACGTGCATGTCTTGGCGTTCGCGCGCGGCACCGCGCCTCACGCCATCGTCCTTGCCAATTTCAGCGAAGCGCCGCAACCCATCGCGAACGATTCGTTGCGCGCCGCTTCACTGCGCGCGCAGTGCCTCTACAAAGCAGAATGGCTGTCCGAAGACGGCATCCTCGCGCCGTTGGCATTCGTCGTTGTACAAACCATTTGAGCCCGAGTAAGGATTCACTTATGAACGACTGGTACAAATCCGCTGTCTTTTATCAAATCTTTGTCCGCGCGTTTTGTGATTCGAATGGCGACGGCATTGGCGATTTGCGCGGCGTCATGTCGAAACTCGATTACGTGCGCGCGCTCGGCGTGGACACCATTTGGCTCATGCCGATTACGCCGTCACCGCTGCGCGACCACGGCTATGATGTGAGCGGACATTTTGACGTGCATCCCGATTATGGGACCTTGAAGGATTTTCGCGATTTGGTGGATGCCGCGCACGCGCGCGATTTGCGCGTCGTCGTCGAACTGATTCCCAATCACACGAGCGACCAACATCCGTGGTTTCAAGCCTCGCGCGACCCGCAGCATCCCGAACACGCGAAATATCGCGATTGGTACGTGTGGAGCGACACAGATAAAAAGTATCAAGACGCGCGCATCATTTTTATTGATTACGAAAAATCAAATTGGCAATTTGACGAACCGCGCGGACAATTTTATTGGCACCGCTTTTTTTATCATCAGCCCGATTTGAATTTCGACAATCCCGACGTGCAAAAGGCGATGCTGCGCGTCGCGCAGTTTTGGGTGGACCAAGGCGCCGATGGAATTCGCGTGGACGCGCCGCCGTACTTGTACGAACGCGAAGGCACGAACTGTGAAAATCTCCCCGAATCGCACGCGTATTACAAACGGATGCGCGCGTTTCTCGACGCGTATGCGCCGGGCACGATGCTCCTCGCCGAAGCGAACCAGTGGGCTCGAGACACGCTGCCATATTTTGGCGATCCCTCGGCAGGCTCGGGACAAGCTGAATTTCACATGAACTTTCATTTTCCGTTGATGCCGCGCATCTTTCTCGCGCTCGCACAAGGCACGCGCGAATCGCTCGATTGGGTTCTCGCGCAAACGCCGCCCATTCCCGAAAATTGTCAGTGGGCAACGTTCCTTCGCAATCACGACGAACTCACACTCGAAATGGTCACGGACCAAGAGCGCGCGTTCCTGTGGGACTTTTACGCGCCCGATTTGGAGATGCGAAAAAATCTCGGCATTCGCCGCCGCCTTGCGCCGCTGCTCGAAAATGACCGGGCGAAAATTCAGGTCGCGCATTCGCTCTTGCTCACGATGATTGGTTCGCCCGTTCTGTATTACGGGGACGAAATCGGCATGGGTGACAATATCAAACTCGACGACCGCTGGGGCGTGCGGACGCCGATGCAGTGGGATGATTCGCGCAACGCGGGGTTTTCGGACGCGCCGTCAGAGAAATTGTACTTGCCCGTGATTGACGACGACATGTACGGGTACAAGCGCGTCAACGTCGCTTTCGCAGAGCGCGCGCCCGATTCGTTTTTGAATTGGCTGCGCGGCGCGTTAAAAATTCGCGCGCAGCATCCCGCGTTCGCGCGCGGCGAATTGCAAACGCTCGCGACGACCAGTCCCGCGATTTTTCCGTACCTTCGCACCACGCCGCACGAAAAATTGCTCGTCGTCAACAATTTATCCGCGCACAGTCAAACGGTTTCGCTCCCGCTCCACGCGCAGGGGACTGCGCGCGATTTAGAAAACGGTGAAACGATTCCGTTCGACGACACGTTAAATTTGGAATTGCCTCGTTACGGCTACCGGTGGTTTGAATTGACCACATGAAATGAGAATGCTGCGTCTCAGCCGGGCGCAGCATTCTCATTAGGGCGCGACCACAAAGGCAAATTCGCCGTCGTGACATGACTTGTCGGGCCAACACGCGCGATAGAGAACGTGATAGGTCCCCGCGCCCGCGTCGGGAAGATTCACCGTCATCTCGAGACGATTCTCTGAAAATTCCAAGTCGCCTAACGCGAGTTTCGCGCCATCCTTGCGAACGTTGATATTGGAATTGCGCGCGAGCGTGAAATTGAAATGCAATTCAATTTTTTCCGGAACGCGTTCAAGCCAGTCCGCATGTGCAGGAGATGACGAAACAAAATGCGCGGCGAAGCGTTCTTGCGGCAATGTCGCGGGGTCTACTTTGTGCGGCGTGGGAAGGTCCGTCGGGGTGGTGACACGTGGAGGTGAAATGTCCGTCGGCGCGGCAGTCGGCGGCAGCACGGTCGGGTGACGCGTGGGCTGCGCGTTCGCGACGGAGGTTGCGGGAATATTTGTCGGCGGCACTGCTACGGGTCCTGCTTCGCGCACAAGAATTGTGCCAAACATATTTTGCGGCACGTGCGCGCTGCAGTGAAACGTGTATTCGCCAAGCTCGTCAAAGGTAAAAGAAAATTTCCCTGTAGGCGGAATGTCGAGCGAATTGAGTTTGGGATGCGCGTTGTGCGAAGGATGCGGGTCGGAGTTGACAAAGTGTTCGAACAAGTCGTCGTTCGCCCACGTTACGGTTGTGCCGCGCGTGATGATGATTTGATTGGGTTGGTAACTCACATCACGCAAATGAATCGTCACATTTTTTTCCGACGTGAGGTCAAGGAAATTTTGTGTGCGCGCGCTATCCACGCGGAAACCGATGTGTCCGTCCGAACATTCTTGCGGCGCAAAACACGCGCGGTAGTGTACAAAATACAAACCGTCGCCGGCGCTCTCTGCGAGCGGCGCGGACATGTAGATTTTACGCGGGTCAAATTCCACGGCGCCGACATTCAAAATTCGTCCGTCATGTTCCACTCCAAGTGTTGACTCTGCCGTGAGCGGCAAATCAAAATTGATGCCGATTCGTTCCGGCAGTTGTGCGAGTGTTTGCGCGTGGTTGGGAAAGGAATCTACGAAATGCGGCGCGTCGAGCGGCTCGCCCAATCCTTGGATCTGTTCGCCGCTGTGCTGCCGCGGCACATGCGTTGGAATGGTTTCTGCTTGTGTCGCCGGCGTGACCATTGGAGTTGCCGCAGGCGCTGGTGAATGGGGCGACGGCGCGCGCGTGGGATTAGGTGTCGCGGATTCTGTCGCGCACGCGACGACAAGCGCGACAAGGACGCTGACCGCAAATAGGGTGCCGAGACGCAAAATGTAAAGCATGAGGGTTCCTCTCGCCAAGATGAAACGCGCGAGAAATTTTTGTAACGCAAGCATCGGTTTTGCTCGCCGCGTCGTAAGAAATGGTATAGCGCACGCAAGCTTTGTGGCACGTCCGCGCGCCGCGTTCGCATTGTGCCGAGCCGCGCTTACGGTGAGATTGTCAAGTCCTTACAAATTCCTAAACCTGCGCGCGAACTCTAAGGCGATTCTCATCCATACTTAACTTGGAGCCGACACAATACCAAGACTTGTACAAGATGCAGCTTGCATCGGCGACGCGTATTTCCCTCCACCATCCGAACGTTTCTGCGTTATAATGCGAACGCTTCGTTTTTAAAAAATTTTCCGCAGCGCCACCGCAATTCGATTCCGCCTCCGATTCCGACGATTGCGCGGTTAGTGCGGAGCCGTTTCCATATGTCCGAATCCAAGCCCTCGCGAAGAATCCGCCTGCGTGTGCAAACGCAAAAACTCGGCGCGCTCGCCAAGAAAATTGCCCCGTTTGCCGCCACCGTCATCGTCACCGTTCTGGTGCTCGCGCTGTTCAACGTTTTCAATCCCGCCACCAAACCTTTGACCGATAAAGAATTGAATCAACGCATTTTTCAGGCAATGGCATCCGCGACGCCGCCGCCCGCGCTTTCGGCGCGCGTGTATCAAGCGGTGCAGCCCTCGCTCGTGCAAATTGAAACCAAGATTCTTTCGCCCGACGGCAAGGAAGAAGGTGGGCGCGGCGCGGGCGTGATTATTGATGAAAACGCGCAAGTGTTGAGCAGTCTGCATGTGGTGCAAAGCGCGTTCGAGATTGAAATTTTGTTTATGGACGGAACGCGTAGTGAAGCCCAAGTGGTCACGAGCCAACCGGAAAACGATATTGTCTTGTTGAAACCGTTGCAAATGCCAGCGCAGTTTTTGCCGGCGGTGATGGGCAATCCCAATTCGCTCAATGTGGGCGATGAAGTGTTTGCGCTGGGCAGTCCGTTCGGGCTCACCGCGTCGGAAACCTCTGGCATTGTTTCGGGTTTGAACCGCGTGTATCATCCAAACAAGAATGTCAATTTGGACGGGATGATTCAATTTGACGCGGCGGTGAATCCGGGTAATTCGGGCGGACCGCTGGTGAATCGCTACGGCGAAGTGGTGGGCATTGTCACGGGCTTGCTGAATCCCACCGAACAAAATTTTTTCGTCGGCATTGGCTTTGCGGTGCCGATTGACGCGGCGGCAAGCGCTGCCGGACCCAATCCATTCTGAAAGGTATCAGGTAGCACGTATCAAGGATCAAAAAATATTTCTCCCTCCTCCTTGATACCTGCTTCTTTTCAACTATGTCAGTCAACATGCCCCCGGCGCCGCCGCTGCCGACAGAGATTAAAAAAATGGAAGTGAAACATCCGAGCGCGGCGAAAATGGAGCAGGTGCTGTTTGAAGTCAAAAAGATGATTGTCGGGCAAGACCATTTGCTCGAACGTCTCGTCGTCGCACTCCTCGCGCGCGGACACATTCTCGTCGAAGGCGTGCCGGGTCTTGCCAAAACGTTGGCGATTAAATCGCTTGCGGATTCCATTGGCGGCGATTTCAAACGCATTCAATTCACGCCCGACCTCGTACCTGCGGATTTGGTTGGCACGCGCATTTACAATCAAAAGACCGGTGAATTCAACACCTCGCTCGGACCCGTGTTCACGAACCTTTTGCTCGCGGACGAAATCAATCGCGCCCCTGCCAAAGTGCAAAGCGCATTGTTGGAAGTGATGCAGGAACGCCAAGTCACTATTGGCGGCACAACATACAAAGTGCCGAATCCGTTTCTCGTCATGGCGACGCAGAACCCGATTGAAACCGAAGGCACGTACCCATTGCCCGAAGCGCAAGTGGACCGTTTCATGATGAAAGTGTTGGTGGGGTATCCGACAGACCGCGAAGAATTTGTCATCGTCGAACGCATGGTCGGCGCACTCATGCCGATTACCAAAGTGTTGACACCCGAAGATTTGCTCGCCCTCCAGCGCGAGACCGACAAGTGTTATGTGGACCCCGCGCTGATTGAATACGCGGTGCGCATTGTCACGGCAACGCGCGAGCCGAAAAAATATCAACTGCCCGATTTGCAAAAATATATTGCGTTCGGCGCGAGCCCGCGCGCATCCATCAATTTGATTCTCACTGCGCGCGCGTTGGCGATGGTGCGCGGACGCCAATACGTTTTACCGCAAGATGTATTCGACATGGTGCTCGATGTGCTGCGGCATCGTATGGTGTTGACGTACGAAGCATTGTCGGATGGCATCACGTCAGACAAGATTATTGTCAAAGTGATGGACAAGATTCCAATTCCCGTCATTCCGCAGCCCGAACGAATTCCGGTGAACGCGTAATGGAATAATTGTTGGGACGTTCAATTGAACGTCCCAACAATTATTCGTAAATTCTTTTTATGTCTCTCGCAACTCCGGAACGCATTTTGCAGCGCCTCGACTGGACGGTGATTCGTCGGCTCGACGGCGTGTTACAGGGCGAATATCGTTCGCTCTTTACGGGCGCGGGTCTCGACCTTGCCGAAATTCGCGAGTACACTGCGGAGGATGATATTCGCTACATGGATTGGAATGTCACGGCGCGCATGGGCATGCCCTACGTGCGGCAGTATCACGAGGACCGCGAAATCAACGCATGGTTTTTGTTGGATTTGTCCCCGTCTGTGGATTTTGGAACCGTCAACGCGCTCAAGCGCGATTACTTGATTGAATTTGTCGGCGTCATGTCGCGTTTGTTGACGCGGCACGGCAATCGCGTCGGCGCGATTTTTTATGGCTCGCATATTGACAAAGTGATTCCGGCGGCGGGCGGTAAACTTCAGGTGCTGCGGCTCATCAACGATTTACAGAACGAACCCAAGCTCAAGCGCGCGCCGTTCACGAGTTTGAGCACGCTGCTCAATGCGGCAAACAATTTCATTCGCCGCCGTTCGCTCATTTTTATCGTTTCCGATTTCATCAGCGAACCCGGCTGGGAAGTGCCGCTGCGGTTGTTGACCCAACGGCATGAAGTCTTGTCCGTGCGTTTGTGGGACCCGCGCGAAGTGGACATTCCCGACATTGGGATGGTCGTGATTGAGGATGCGGAAACGGGCGAACAACTTTTTGTGGATACACACGATAAAAAATTTCGTGAACGCTTTACGAAAGCCGCGCAGAAACGCGAACAAGAAATTACACAGTCGTTCAAACGCGCGGGCGTGGATGCGATGTCGCTCTCAACCGAAGATGATTTGGTCAAGGCGATTTTACGTTTCGCCAGTTTACGCAAGGAACGCAAAGCCCATCCCGCCAAGGGAGCGTAGGAATTTTAGATTTATGATTTCTGATTTTTGATTTGCGAATTGCAAGTCAATTGCCGCTCGACAAATCATAAATCAGAAATCAACAATCAGAAATCATGTCATTCATCTGGCCCTTTATGCTGGTGCTGCTGCTGTTGATTCCACTTTTAATTGTGGTCTATCTCTTGTTGCAACGACGGCGGCAGAAATACGCCCTGCGCTACGCGTCGCTCTCTCTCGTGAAAGAAGCGATGGGACGCGGACCGGGTTGGCGGCGGCATGTCCCTGCCGCGCTGTTTTTGATTGCGTTGACCGCGATGATTTTTGCGCTGGCGCGTCCCGAAGCAGAAACACTGGTGCCCGCCGCTGAAGGCACAATTATTTTGGCAGTGGATGTTTCGGGCAGCATGATTGCGACTGACCTCCAGCCAAACCGATTGGAAGCAGCCAAAGCCGCCGCGCGCGCATTTGTAGAAAAGCAACCCGATACAGTACAAGTCGGAATTGTTTCCTTTAGCGACAATGCTTTTGTGGTGCAGCCGCCGACGGATGACAAGGACGCGTTGGTTGCTGCCATCAATCGTTTGGCATATCAACGCGGCACGGCGATTGGACGCGGGCTCGTTGCCGCGCTCGAAGTGATTGCAGAAAAGACGGGGCAGGGCGGCGAAATCAATCTGAACCAAGACCAACAGGGCAGCAACAACAGCGGCACACCCGAACCTACGCCGATGCCCAAAGGGCAATATCAAAATGCCATCATCGTGCTCTTGACGGACGGGGAAAATAATCAATGGCCCGAACCGGTGGAAATCGCGCAGATTGCGGCAGACCGGGGGATTCGCGTGTACACCGTCGGCATCGGCAGCGAAGAGGGCGCGATTGTGCGGATTCAAGGACGCGCCATTCGCACGCGTTTGGACGAACAGACTTTGCGCACGATTGCGGAAATGACGGACGGAATCTATTACAACGCGCAGACCGAAACCGACCTCGTCAAGGTGTACGAAAATCTTTCCACGAATCTTGTTTTGAAAACCGACAAGACCGAAGTGACCGCGTACGTCACAGCGATTGCGGTGTTCTTTTCTCTGCTCGCCGGTTTCTTTTCGCTCATGTGGTTCAACCGCCTGCCGTAATAAAATTTTTTTCGCTGCCAAAAATCTCCGCGAGATGTCTCGCGGAGATTTTTTTTTGGGTGTGGGCGGTGGTTGACGCTGCAATTGCGCGCACGGTAGAATCGCCGCTATGCTTGCAAAAATCAATTCGTGTGCGGTCATTGGCTTGGATGTGGCAATACTTGCAGTAACAGCACCTTTAATTTCTTCATCCCGAAAGTTCAAATGGGCCAGCTGCAAAATATTTGCGCGCTTTAACCGCTGTGCCGCACCTTTGCCCTTTGCAAGCATTTTTCCGGTGGTTTCTCTTTCCGCAATATCCAGTGCGACAATATGTTTTTCTGACATGGGCGGTTTTCCTTTTTCGACAGAGCATACTCTGGAAAACTCACCACTCAAAACTTTTGTGGTGAACCACTAGCAAAGGAAGAGAGAATGTCGTCTTTGCGAAAAAGGAAGTGTGTCATGGTTTGCCATGCTCACAAGCCGCGCGATTTTTCGCTCCGAGTGGGGAAGAAAACAAAAAACCGGTCTGCTCTAGACCGGTTTGTGGGGCGAACCCTCGATTTGGGGGGTTCCGAAAAGCGGGAGACGGGATTCGGACCCGCGACCTTCTCCTTGGCAA
>JAKOPZ010000354.1 GCA_029778615.1 Chloroflexota bacterium
AAATCGGCGGACTCGACGAACGCTTTTTCATGTACTCGGAAGAACTGGATTGGTGCAAGCGCGCAAAAGAGGCGGGTTGGCGCGTGGTCTATTTTCCTAACGCGCGCGTGCTGCATCACGAAGCAAAATCGTCGGAACAGGTGCGCGCGCAGCGCGACATTTATTTTCATTCGAGCAAAGTGCGCTATTTCAAAAAACATCGCGGCGTACTGCAAGGCGAACTCGTGCGTTATTTTTTACTGACCATGTTTGCGTATCAATGGTTGGAAGAAGGCGCAAAATATGTGGTAGGACATAAACGCACATTGCGCGCAAAGAGAATGAAAGCGTACGCGCAAGTGCTCAAGAGTGGGTTAAAATAGAAATTGGAGATTGGAGATTGGAGACTGGTGACTGGAGATCCATGGCCCCATACCAACTCGCATCTGAACTTGTAAAAATTCTCGTACCCTTTTTGCTCGCAGGCGGCGCTTATGCCTAAGCGGATGCGGAGGCACGCGTCTGCGACTCGCTAGCAACATGTCTTTTGCGCGTGATGACAAACCAGCCCAATAAACGCCAAGCGAAAGCGCAATCTCTGCGCGGCGAGGTCCTCGTCGCCGTCGTGCCGCGCCTGCTCGACTTGAGTTACGCGCGCGAACAGCATTGGTATCGCATTCCCGAAGAACATGTGGAGAAACGTTTGAAGGACCGGTTTCCGCCCCAATGGCTCGCCCTGTACCAAACCAAGGCATTTGGCGCCGAAGCATTTGGGATAAACTATTACGCGCGCGTCGAAAACATTTCCCTCGTCACGCGCCGCGAATTGTTTCCCAACGAGCCGCAGGATGAAAAAGCGGAACGTCGTTATTACAAACTCGCGCTCGCGCCGTTGGAACGTTTACCGCGTCCCATCTTGAGCCGCCGCTTCCGCCGCATCGTCTTTATTCCAACGACGATGGAAAAATTTCAGAACGCGGTGGAAATCAACGATTTGTATGACGAGAGTCCGTTGGAAGATAAATTGTGGGCGGCGATGAAACGGTTGGGCATCAGTGCCGAACGCCAAGATTACGTGCGCGTTAACGAAAAGGATTACGCGTTGGATTTTGCAATCTATTGCGCGCAAGGCAACATTGATGTCGAGACCGACGGCGACCGTTGGCATCTTGACGCGGACAAGAGCCGCGCGGACAACCGCCGCGACAATGATTTAGAAACATACGGCTGGCGCACCCTGCGTTTTTCCTCCGCGCAGATTCGCGAGGAATTGGAAACCTACTGTGTTGAAACCGTGCGCGAAAATATCAACCAATTGGGCGGAGTGCAAGAACCCGACAAATTCATGCCGCGAAAAATCCATCCTGACGCGGCAAAGGGAATTTATCAACCCTCCATTTTTGATTATCAGAATCCGCAAACGGAAATCGAAATAGACGACGACGAAATTTGGAAATATGCGGTGGGAGATTAAAACGCAAAACGGCTAACCAAAATCTCCAGTCTCCAGTCTCTAATCTCCAATGAGGATAAAACTATGACTCTCGAAACCGTCACCTCCGACGTCATCCACGCCATCGGTTACGATGACGAAACGAGCGTGTTGGAAATTATTTTCAACAGCGGCGCGATTTACCAATATCGCGGTGTGCCGCGCGCGGTGTTTGAGGAATTGATGCGCGCGGAATCGAAAGGCAATTATTTCCAAAACAACATCCGCGACGAATTTGAATTTTGGCAGTGGGATGTGCCACTGGCAAAATTCATTCGCGGCGAACAAAAAAAGACGAACGACGAATGACCAACGACAAATGCACAATGGAATATGGACAATGGACAATTCAAGTGTTGGATGAAGAATTGAATTTGAACTTTTCACTTTAAATTTTTAGCTTGTCATCATGCGCGTTCTCTTTATCACCGGCGAGTTTCCCCCGATGCAAGGCGGCGTCGGCGATTGCACCAACGAAATCGCGCGCGCCCTCGCACAACGCGGCGTGGTGGTTTCCGTTTTATCAAGTCAACAGTCAGCAGTCTCCAGTCTCCAGTCTCCAGTCTCTAATCTCCAATCTCCAGTCTCTAATCTCCACGTCCTTCGCACCATCCAAAAATGGAACTGGTCC
>JAKOPZ010000070.1 GCA_029778615.1 Chloroflexota bacterium
GTCGAACGCGTCGCGGGAACGCGGCAAGGGCTGGCAAGCGAGGAACCGAGTCGGCTTGTTTCCGCCGTACAAGAAATTGTGAGCGACTATGAGAATGTCGCGCGCGTCGAAAAGGATTCTATCGCACAGCGCGATTATCGAACTGCCGAATGGGCGCGCAAGCGCGCGGACACCATCGCCGAACAGGACGCGCTCGGATTTTTGTCGCGCAAAGTCGTGATTCCCAAATATGGTTTTCCGGTGGATGTGGTGGAATTGGAAGCAGCATACGCGCAGCAAAGCGGCGCGTCGTATTCCGTCGAACTCCAGCGCGATTTAGCCATCGCCATTTCAGAATTTGCGCCGACGAGTGAATTGGTCGCCAACAAAAAATTATGGAAATCGTACGCGCTCAAGCGTGTCGCAGAAAAGGAATGGGAGCGTCGTTATTACAAACGCTGCGCGAGACACAGCGTCTATTTGGAGTGGAGCGAGGGCGAACCCGAACCAACAATGCCGTGCGGAGACCGCGCTATCAAGCAGCAGTACATCATTCCATCGTTCGGCTTTACGACAAATCGCGAACCGGCGAAAACGCCGAGCAGTCGTCCGCAGCGCGTTTTTACCACGCGTCCCTATTTCACGCGCGCGCTCGTCGCTGACCCGGGCGTTTTGCATTTTCCCGCACCCGCGCTTTCACTCTATCGCGCCTCGCCGGGCTTGATGACGGTGTTGTGTGAAGGACGGCGCGGCAGCGGCTTTTATATTTGTCCGGAATGTGGCGCGGGATTTCGCAGCGCGGACAAGTTTCACAAAACGGCGTTCGGACAATCGTGTCGCGGTATTCTGGAACGCGTATCGCTCGGTCACAGTTTTATCACCGACATTTTGCGCTTGCAGTTTCGCTCCGACCCGCCGTCCGGCGCAGACCCCATTTGGTTTGCGTACAGTTTGGCGTATGCGCTTGTCGAGGGCGCGGCAGAAACTTTGGATGTGCCTTCCACAGACTTGAACGTGACCGTCGCGCATAACGCGGGGATGCGCATTCTGCCGATTGTGTTGTATGACAATGTGCCCGGCGGCGCGGGTTTGGTTTCGCGGCTGGAGGATGAAACGATTTTGCGCGCAACGCTGAACACGGCGCGCGCACGCGTGAGCGGCAATTGCGGCTGCGGTCAAGAAACGAGCTGCTATGGCTGTTTGCGCAGCTATCGCAATCAATTCGCGCATCAGTATCTCCAACGCGGTCCCGTTCTCGAGTATTTGGAAACGCTGCTTGGTGCGTGGCGCTAAAGGACTTTATCCACTCTTTCACCGGCAC
>JAKOPZ010000355.1 GCA_029778615.1 Chloroflexota bacterium
AAATCGGCGGACTCGACGAACGCTTTTTCATGTACTCGGAAGAACTGGATTGGTGCAAGCGCGCAAAAGAGGCGGGTTGGCGCGTGGTCTATTTTCCTAACGCGCGCGTGCTGCATCACGAAGCAAAATCGTCGGAACAGGTGCGCGCGCAGCGCGACATTTATTTTCATTCGAGCAAAGTGCGCTATTTCAAAAAACATCACGGCGTACTGCAAGGCGAACTCGTGCGTTATTTTTTACTGACCATGTTTGCGTATCAATGGTTGGAAGAAGGCGTGAAATTTTTATTGGGACACAAACGCGCATTGCGCGCGGAGAGGATAAAGGCGTACGCGCAGGTGTTAAGGAGTGGGTTAAAATAAACGCGCACCTCTTTATGAAACCGCGAATCTACGCGAATCTACGCGAATGAAAAAATAGATCCGCGACAATTGGCGTAGATTCGCGGTTCTATTCGAATTTTCATGGACCCATCACAACTCGCATCTGAACTCGTAAAAATTCTCGTTCCGTTTTTGCTCGCCGGCGGCGCGGAAATCGCCAAAGGCGCGGCAGTAGGGAACGCTGGCGCTAGCGTTCCGTTTGTGGGCGAGAATTTTGTCGCGCAGATTTGGGAAAAATTGCGCCCGAAGGTGCAAGACAGCGCGGCGGTAAAAAAAATCGCGCAAAACTCCAAGCGCGCCAATGACCCGCGCGTGCAGAGCGCGTTGGAATTGGACATCGAAGATGCATTGAGGGAAAACCCGGCACTGGCGCAAAAATTGCAGGCGGATGTGAATACGGTCAACATTGGCGCGGGCGCGCGTGTGGAACAACTCGCCGTCGGCAAAAACATTCGTCAAACAATTTTTCACATTTACCAAAACGTGCCCGGACGCGCCGCACTGGATGACAAACAGTTTGAACATATCTTGGGCGCGTATCAAGAATGGCTCGGCAAAGCGTACAACCGCGCGCGCCTGCTGGGTTTGCCTGCCATCAAAGCCGAACATAAACAGCGCAATCGCTCGCTGGGTGATGTGTTTGTCCCTTTGACGCTCCGCCGTTTCGCGCCGCTCACGCGCGAGGAAAACGAGATGCTCACCAAACAGGAGCATGACAAACTCGCGCAGCGGCGCGCATATCTCGAACTGGTACGCGGCAAACAAAAGGAAAGCGAACCGATTGCGCTTGACAAACTCTTGCTCCAAAATCAACGGCTCGCCGTCATCGGCAGCGCGGGCTGCGGCAAAAGTACGCTCCTCGCGTATCTGGCGGCGAGTTTGAGCGCGCATGCGCAGTCAGGCGCGGCATTGCCTTTTGAATTGCCGCGCGGCGTCAAAACGCTCGTGCCGTTGATTGTGCCGCTCCGTTACTATCGCAAATATCAAGAGGACGCCCGCGCGGCGCGCCCGTTGCAGTGGACGGACAAAAGTGTTGGCACCTTTGCGGGATTCATCAAAGAATATCTCATGCGGCACAGCGCCGCGCTCCGCGTCTCGGAAGATTTTTTTGACCGCTTGCTTCTCGGCGGCGGCTGTCTCGTCATGTTGGACGGTTTGGACGAAGTGGTGAGTCGCCACGAGCGCGGACGCGTCAAACAGCTCATTGAAAATCTGGTCACTGTAGATTATCCAAAAAATTATTACATCGTCACGGCGCGTGAAGCAGGTTATCAACAAGAAGCGGTTTTCAGCGATGATGATTTTACGCGCCTGGACGTGCAGCCGCTCGAACGCGACGAAATTGCACTGCTCGTCGAAAAATGGTGTGAGCAGCTCTATCCGAACGAGGTCGCGGACAAGACCGACGAACTGATGCGCGCGATTGACGACCTCAACGCGCGGCGCGTGGAGCAGAATCAGGAACGGCTCATCAGCACGCCGTTGATGACAACAATGGTGGTGAGCGTGAGTTTTGGCGAAAAGAAGCTGCCCAACGAGCGCGCCAAATTGTACGAAGCGGCAGTCACTGTGATTTTGGAAGCCCAGTATTTGCGCGAAGAAGACATTGATACGGACAGCGCGGAAAAAGAATTGGTGGAATGGGGCGGCACGGTGGACGAACAGCGCGAATGGCTGATGCATCTCGCGCTTGAAATGCACAGGGGCGGCGACGCGGGCGCGGCGGTGGAAGAGGAACGCGTGCGCGAAATTTTGCGCGGTGTTGTAACGCCCGACAAGCTAAACAAGTTTATCTTGGCAGTGCGTGACCGCGGCAGCTTGTTTGAAGAACGCGCCGAACTCTTTCAATTCGTCCATCTCACCTTTCAAGAATTTCTCGCCGCGCGCCGTTTGACAAAACAACGCGAGAAAGCGTGGACGGAGCTCGCGCCGCGTCTCACCGATTCGTGGTGGCGCGAAGCGCTGCTCCTTTTATACGGTTTTGCGCGCGTGGATTGGCCCGAGTATGCGGAACAGTATTTAGAATGGCTCTCGACGCAGCCGCGCGAATCACCGCGTTACCTCGCAGGTCTCGAACTCGCGGGCGCGGCGATTCTCGAATTGGAAATTCCGAATCCTGAA
Organism: Chloroflexota bacterium; assembly: GCA_029778615.1. Lineage (GTDB taxonomy): Bacteria > Chloroflexota > Anaerolineae > UBA4142 > SHND01 > SHND01. The sequence goes on from JAKOPZ010000355.1 coordinate 2,505, forward strand.
TTGCAAAAGCGTCATGCAAAAATTTTGACAGACGCGCTCGAAAACCGCAACACCGTCGCAACCGGAATTCTCCGCGCCAACGCGGGCAACGTCCTCGCGCGGCTTGGAGACAAACGTGACGGAGTTGGATTGAACGATATTGGTCTCCCCGATTTATTATTCTGCGAAATTCCCCCCGGCGATTTCATCATGGGGGACACGCTCGACGATTGGGGCGGCAAAAAAGAAATCCTCTATACCAAACTCGACAAGCCCTACTACATCACCCGCTATCCCATCACCAACGCCCAGTTCGACGCGTTTCTCAACGCCGATGATGGTTTCAAAAATCCCGCATGGTGGAAAGGTTTAGCGCGCACGGACAATCAATCATTTCCACTAAAAGAAGGCGGCGTATTCGATTTGCCCAATCATCCCGTCGTCAATGTGACGTGGTATCAAGCGGTGGCGTTTTGTAATTGGGTCAATGAAAAGTTTCAGGTAGCAGGTAGCAGGTATCAGGTCTGGAGTGATGGTAACATTGAAAGCATCGTTCGTCCTCCGTCGTTCGTCGTTCGTCTTCCGTCCGAAGCCGAATGGGAAAAAGCCGCGCGCACTACGGACGGCAGAAAATATCCCTGGGGACCCGACATTACAACCGAACACGCGAATTATGATGATACAGGACTCGGCGCGACGAGCGCGGTGGGTTGTTTTCCAAAAGGTGAGAATCCGTATGGTGTACTCGACATGAGTGGGAATGTGTGGGAATGGTGTGCGACGAAATGGGTTGAGAATTATTCCAATTATTTTCAACAAGAAGATAATGCGCTTGAAGGGGATTCACGCCGCGTGTTGCGTGGTGGTGCGTTCCGCAATATTGTTGGGGATGTCCGCTGTGCGGCCCGCGTCAATGTCAATCCGTACTTCCTCGGCTGGCTTCAAGGGTTTCGGGTGGTGTTGTCTCCTGCCTGACTCTGAACTCTGTTCCCTCTGAACTCTGCACTCTGAAACGCGACGAATACGATTCCTCTGGTCTATGCAGAAAAAAAATAAATGGGGGAGAGTTTGAGAGGGGGCGTAGCCCCCTCTCAACGCGCGAAAAAATTTTTTGAGGTTATAATGGCAACTGATAAAGAAATGCCCATCTTTACGCGGACGTTCGATTTTTTGACGTGGTTGTTACCGCTCACCAACAAATTTCCGCGCGCGCATCGTTTTACCGTGACGGCACGTTTGTTGGATGCGGCGTTCAATTTGCGTGAGCGCTTGGAAGAAGCGAATTTTCGTACCGGCAAAGAACGCCTTGAACGTTTGGCGCGCGCGGATGAGGAATTGAGTCGCGTGCGGTTGTATCTGCGGCTCGCCACAAAATGGGAATGGGTCACAGAAGGACAGTATCAACATGCCGCTGTGATGGTTGCAGAGATTGGACGTTTGCTGGGCGGTTGGAAAAAAGTGACGGCGTAGTAACGATTTAAATCGTTACTACGGGCTAAACGCATGGGTAAGACAATTTTTCGCGAACTATGTTCACACCAAATTGTCGTACGCAAGCGCTTCGCCTTTACGGGAAGAGGGGCGATTCGATAGCCAACGCCGCGTGTTGCGTGGTGGTGCGTTCAACAATAATGATAGGAATGTCCGCTGTGCGTACCGCAACAATGACAATCCGAACAACCTCAACAGGAATCAAGGGTTTCGGGTGGTGTTGTCTCATGGTCTTGTAGGCGCATTTGCGCCGCCGGAAATATGGTGCGATGAAAATTTCACCATCGAGGTAACAAGAGCAACGCGAATCGTTCCTGGCCGCGCGGGTGCGTCCCGCCGGGCAAATAGAAAAGCGCCCCGCCGCCAAGGTTTATCCTGAGGTTACGAAGGACCTGACCTCGCGGCGGGGCAATTCATTGTAGGGGCGGATGTACACACAGGTCTCCAGTTGGGATAACCTCCTCCTCGCGTATCACAAAGCATCGCGCGGCAAACGCGGACATCCGAACGTCGCCGCGTTTGAATATCGGCTCGAAGACAATCTACTTCAACTTCAACGCGAACTCGAAACAAAAACCTACACCCCCGGCGCATATCACAGTTTCTACATTCATGAGCCGAAAAAACGTCTCATCTCCGCCGCGCCGTTCCGTGACCGCGTGGTGCATCACGCGCTGTGCAATCTCATCGAACCTATCTTTGAACGCTCGTTCATTACCGATTCGTACGCGAACCGCATCGGCAAAGGCACGCACCGCGCTCTCGACCGCGCGCAAGAATTCGCGCGGCGCTGCAGATACGTTTTACCATGCGACATCAAACAATTTTTCCCGAGCATTGACCACGCGATTCTGCGTGACATGCTCGCGCGCAAAATAGATGACGAAAAGGTTTTATGGCTGATTGACCAAATTCTGGCGAGTGGGCGCGGCGTGCTTTCCGAAGAATACTCGATGGTTTATTTTCCCGGTGATGATTTGTTCGCGGTGAATCGCCCGCGCGGTTTGCCGATTGGCAATTTAACGAGTCAATTCTGGGCGAACTGTTATCTCAACTCCTTTGACCATTTCATCAAACGCGAATTGGGATGTCGCGGCTATGTGCGATATGTAGATGATTTCTTGTTATTCGCAAACGACAAGCGCGTGTTGTGGGAATGGCGCGCGGAAATTTTGACACGGCTCGCGCATTTGCGGCTGACACTGCACGAACGCGCCGCGGAGCCCAAACCGGTCGCGGAAGGAATCAGTTTTTTGGGCTTGCGGATTTTCCCCACACATCGCCGTTTGAAATCGCGGAACGGTTTCGCGTTTCGCCGCAAATTCAAACAACTCTTCCGCGCATGGCAAGCGGGCGCAGTTGCATTCACTCGTCTCGACGCGTGCGTGCGCGGCTGGGTGAATCACGCGCGCTACGCCAATACCTGGCGCGTGCGCTCTGCCGTGCTTGCTGTGCACTGATAACTGCTTACTGACTACTGCGGCGTTCGTACCCGAACGCAACTGATTCCATGCGCGTCCTTTTCCTCACTGGCGAGTTTCCCCCGATGCAAGGCGGCGTCGGCGATTGCACCAACGAAATCGCGCGCGCCCTCGCACAACGCGGCGTGGTGGTTTCCGTTTTATCAAGTCAACAGTCAGCAGTCTCCAGTCTCCAGTCTCCAGTCTCTAATCTCCAATCTCCAGTCTCTAATCTCCACGTCCTTCGCACCATCCAAAAATGGAACTGGTCC
>JAKOPZ010000356.1 GCA_029778615.1 Chloroflexota bacterium
AATAATCGGTGCGCGTTCACTCTCCCCACGTGCGGTGGGTGAAATCAATTCGTTGCTTTGCGTACGCGATGCAATCAAGACAAAGCATCCACATACAACACGCGGACATTGGCAAAGCAACGCGCATGTTAAAAAGAGTGAGCGACACACTACACGCTTGCGGTTTCTTCATTATCTCGTCGAGAGCGCGAATCTTGTTGCCGTTTCAGATGCGCGTCTCTTTCTTACGCTACGCGCAAGCAAATGGCTTGATGCCCCATCGTTCAACCGCGTTAAATTCTTGTTTGATGCTGCCTTTCCCACACAATTCACACGCGCGCAGCACGAACGTTGGTCAGCGTATGACCTACCAGAACTCGTGCTCAAAGGAAAACTGCCGCTGGCGCAGTGGCTCTTGGAAATCCTCCACGCATCATCTTCAATAGGGCACTTGAAATTTTCGACGTTGCTCAAACTTTTTCGCGATGCGCAAACAAACGGCATTTTCCCGGAGTATGAAAACGAGAGAACATCGGAAACGCCCGGAACGCTGTTGCGCGAGTTGATCGGACTATTGGAGCAGTTCGATGTGTTGGTTTGGCAAAGCAGGTCTATCGAAATCACAGAGTTGGGAAAGGCGCTGTTGGCGCGAGACGCGCACCTTTTTTTGAAAGAGCAAGCCGTTGTGCCGCTTGCTTGGACTCGTCCAAAGTCAAGTCCCGTGCTGCCCGACCTTGTTGCAGACGAAAATGCCGACCAGAAACTCTTGTGGCAGTTGCACAGATACGCCGAACATGTCGCAACCTTAACGACAACGCGCGCGCATCGGCGATTGTATCGCCTCGACAAAGAACGTGTTTATCAAGCGTTGGATGCAGGAGAATCCGTCGCCGACATGCTTGATTTTCTCGAACGATTAACAGCCGATGCGCTTCCGCCGTGTGTGATGGAATGGCTTGACGAGATTGCGAGCGGTTACGGCAAAATTGTGCTACGCCGCGCGGTGTTGTTAGAAACGGACGAACCTGCGCTTTTGCAAACAGTAACAACACACAAAACAATTCGTGCGTGTATCCGTCGCACGCTCGGTCCCCGAGCCGTAGCGGTGAAACCCGAACGCGTTCAATCTCTCGCGCGCAGATTGAAACAGCGGGGTTATCAGCCGCGCATTGAACTCGCATCGCCATCGCAAAATACAAGTTCGCGTGATGATGCAACAAAACTTTTTGACAATCGCTCTCTGGGACATCTTTATCTCGCTGCCCAAGTCGTCCGGCACATCAGTCATAACGCGCGGGACGCGTACAAATTTCCATCGGCGATACTTGGTGCATTGCAAGAAAAGGTAAGCGCATCTGACCAAGAACTCGCCCAAACAATGGCGCGTGACCTCGTTCAAGCATTTGCGGAAAAACAAAACCCTCGTTCGGGGCCGCAAATGCGAAATGCTGAACGAGAGTTTGCACCTGCAACAGAGCGGGTTCCAAAAAATCTTGCTCTGATTCAGCGCGCCATTGGGGATAATACCTCTTTGTATATCCGTTACTATTCGCCCTATCGAAATGAAACGACGGAACGCACCATAGACCCGCTACGTCTCGAATCGTACAACAATTCGCAATATCTCGTCGCGTACTGTCATTTGGAACGTGATGAACGCACCTTTCGCTTGGACCGCATCTTGGAAATTATGCCGGAAGCTCAAAGCGAGTACGAATCAGGAATTGTCATCAACCGATAATACGCGAAGCTACCGCGCGTTGGACAGGCGCGTTCCCAATTACCTCAATTTTCTTTACCGTATCCTCATCCAAGAAATAAAAGCGCACGCTGTCTTGCTCGGGGATAATGTGCCGCTGCAATAATTTTCGCATCCGCGTATATACCTGCATCTTGACATCACACTCAAAGACGCTGTACTGAACATGATGTCCAAAATCGCGCAGTGTCTTCATCACTTTTGTGCGACGTTTGTCATCGGGGATGTCATAACTGACCACGACGAACATGGGTGTGCTCTCCTTTTTTCGCGTCAGCTCGTTCTCTGGCCTGTTGAATCGCTTCCTCTGCCATTGCATCTGCCAAGCCATTCCGTTCTCGTGAAATGTGGTTGAACGTCACGCGCTCAAAGCGGTCACGCAGATTTTGTGCGCGTTGATGCAAATTTCGCAACGTTTCATCATGCACACGATAGTAGCCGCGCATCTGTTCGATAACCAATTTGTTATCAGAGAAGCAATCCACAAATTGTGATGAAAACGTCTGCGCCTGTTCCAATGCAAAAATTAACGCGTGATATTCTGCTTCATTGCTGCCACGCACCGCGCGCATAACTTGATGCCGCCACGCGATGATGTTGCCCGCGCCATCTTTGATGACGACACCAAGTCCTGTCGCATGAGGATAAACAGCAGCGTCAGAATAGACTTGAATCTTTTTGTGCTTCATGTTTTCGTTGCGTGTCATCGCTGCGATTTCTTATCACGATTCTCGCAGCATTGCTCGATACACTTTTTCTTCCCCCTTGACCACCCGCGCCATTTGCCGCACCTGCAATTCAAAAACTCGCCGCCAACTCGTCTCCATCGGCTGCGGCAGATATGTATAGCGCGTCGTGCCGTTCACACGCTCTTCGTATTTTTCAATCACGCGCTTGACCGCATCCTCGCGCATCACCACGGGTCGCGCGGGGTCGCCCGTGCGTTGAAAATCATGGCGCTGTAAGATTTGAAGATTCAAGAGATTCAAAACAATTGGGTCACACAGCAACGGACGAAATTCTTCCATCAAATCGAGCGCCAATGATGGACGACCGTATTCGATGACATGAAAAAATCCAAGATACGGGTCCATGCCCACCAACTGCACCGCAGCCATCACATCTTTTTGGAGTAACGTATAAACGTAACTCAAGAGCGCATTCACTGGATCAGGCGAGGGATGATATTCGCGTTTCGTAAATCCAAAGTCATATTTGAGCAGCACACGGAAACCTGCCCAATAGCGCGCGCCTGCGCTGCCTTCATAGCCGCGCAATTGTTCCGCGTCGCCCGTTTGTTGTGCTGCCTGAATCATCTCGGCGATGCCGCGCACACCGCGCTCGATGTCAACATGATTCGCGCGCGCTTGCATCAGAAGCGCGCGCTGATTGGTCAATTTGCCAATGACAATTTGACGCGCGAGGGCGAGGTTCGCCGCATCATTACTCATAGTTTGCAACTGCCTCAAACGAAGTTCCGCGAATTTGCTTTCGTTGTGAAGCAAGCGTCCGATAACACGTCCATAAATGGTCATAAACACCACGTCGGTATTGGAACGCAGTAGCGTGGCGATTGCTGCTTGCGTCAATTGGACTCCACCCATCAAGACAAGTTGCTCCAAATCGTGCATTGGAATTTCGTCAATCATCTCGCGGTCTTTTTTGACCAACAACCGTTCGCCTTGTTTGTGGACAACGGAACCTTGTTCGCGGACATAAATTGTCGCCATCGCAAAACTCCTTTGCGGCTAAAACTCTTGCATCTGTTCGACACGCGCGCCGGGCGAAATCGGATACACTTTGTTCCGCACAAAAAACATTCCGACGAATGAAAATCCTTCGTCAAAATGTGCAATGCGCGTTTTGCGCGGATTCATCACCAATTTTATTTTCTCGAGCGCCTCCGAAGCGCGTTCCAGCGCGCTCTCGGCATCGAACTTGCGCGGTGTGAAAATGACCCAATCATCCGCGTAGCGAACCACAGCCAAGCCCGCGCGCGTCATTTCGACATCGAACGAATGCAAGTACACATTCGCAAGTAATGGTGAAATCACGCCGCCTTGATATGTCCCAATCGCTGTACCGCCATTCAAGTCACGTGTCACGCGCGCACGCAACCATTTCTCGATGAGCTTGAGCAAGCGCGCATCGCGCACATCGTGGCGTAAGGTTTTCATCAAGACGCGATGGTCTAAACGCTCAAAACAATCTTTGATGTCGCCGTCCACCACCCATTTCCGCCCCGCGTCGCGATGTTGTGTGACGACGGCAACTGCATCATGCAGCGAACGTCCTTCACGAAAACCAAATGAACAATCCAGAAATTTTTTTTCATACATTGGCGCGAGCGCATCATAGACCACGCGCTGCGCGATGCGGTCGCGCACCGTGAGGATGGTGAGTGGACGATAGCCACCGCTCGCTTTTGGCACGGGAATCATGCGAACGTCGCGTGGATGGTACGTTCCTGTTTTCAATTCACCTTGCAGAGTTTCTAAATTGGCGCGCAAATTTTCCTCAAAGACGCGCAGCGTTTCACCATCTACGCCGGGCGCGCCGCCATTTGCGCGCACGCGTTTCCATGCGCGTATCAAATTGTCCAACGAAAAAACATCGCCACTGCGTCCGGGCTTGGTTGGCGAAACAAGCCCGCGCGAGTCTTGCGTCTGAACCTTGATGGTATTTGATTGCTCACCGCGCAACCGCTTGAAGAATCCTGCAATTATTTTTCCCATCTGCGATTTCCTTTGTCGCAATTTGTCTCAAAAAATCTACCATTCGTCCGGTGGAATTCGATTCTTTGTGTTTGTATTTTTGCTCGACTCGCGCTCGCGCCAAACATCAATGTCATCCTGCCCAGTGCGACGCGTGTTGCTTACCAAGTGACCCAATACATCGCGCATACCTGTCCCAACAAGTCCCCACATCAACAAGGGTTCCGGCGCAACTTCGAGAAAAAAACCAACGACAGCGGGAAACACGAGTGCAATGGGATTCTCTGAGACATCCGGCGAACCTTGCGCGACCCAAATGCCCATCACGTTTGTTGAAATTCCATACGCGTACGATACAAGCCCCACTGCAACGATGGTCAAACTGTGCCGCATTCCTTCTTCGTTAAAGACAATCTCAATGACCGTCACCGCGATTGCCAACAAATAGCCGACCCAACGATAACGCGGCAGGACAAAATTAAACCCGTCAACCGAAAATTGGACCGAGACAAACCACAACAAGATGGCAATGACCACTGCACCCAAGCGCACGAGCTGCGCGTATCGCTTTTCCGTCATGTTGCACCTCCTTCGGTTTCAGGACTCGTTGGTTCTTGATTCGTCTCCATCGTCTCTTCTGAATCATTCACTGCTGCTTCAACGTCGGTGACGTCTGATTCGGCAGTAGCCGCGCGTCGTTTCCAAAACTGCGGCGGCTGAATTTGCGGTAACGGAACACTGCGCCCATGTTCAAAGTACTCGATGCCGATTCGTCCGATTGTCCACGTGCCTGCTGCTGCCAAGCTGCCTGATGCCGCCCAACCCACGAACGGAATTGTTTTCACCAATTGCCCGCCCGCGAAACGAAGTGCGACGGCACTCAACATCGTTGCAAGCATTTCGCGCGAGTAGCGGTCATTCAACGGCTGCCCATAAATGGCGGCGAGACGCAGTACCATTTGCAACTGAATAAAAATTTGAAACGGCAAATCCAAAATTGGAACGGGTTCCAGTTCGGTCAAGCCGCTCAACATTGCTGCACGTTGAATCACGCGTGTCGCCGCGTCGCGCCGCCACGATGTCACTTCGCGCCCCAATGCCGTCGCGAGTTGCGGACTCACATCGGCAAGCCGCGGCACCAAACGCGCGGCTACATTCAATCCCGTTGCGGCAGAAATTGGCAGAATCTCACAGCCCAGCACACGTTCCCATTTTGAAATCGGTTCCGCGTCAGATACAGCATCCATCTTGTTCGCAACGACAAGCAGTGTCTTGCCCATTGCGCGAATTCGTTGCAGCCATTCGTATTCCCACATTCGCAAACCCATAGTTGCATCCAACAGCCAGACAATGACATCCGCGTTTTCCAACTCAAAGAGAATGGCGCTGTCAATCGAAAAAGAACCATTTGGGCTACCGGCAGGCACATCAATCACTGCAATGAAACCAAGATTCTCAATCTGCGGTTCACTCGGTTCTTGGGCAAACGAATCAAACTGTTGTTTTCGTGACTCACTGTCGATTGGCTCTGGCACAAAGCCCTTTAGTTGATACAAGAGTGTTGTCTTGCCTGCACCCACACCGCCGATGAGTACTACATGCGCGCGACTTTCGCGGTCCACTTCGGCGCGGACATTTTCCCAATCCATCGCGTTGAGCAACGAAGTTAAACCGAATCCCATTCCCGCAACATGATTTTCAAATTCCGTCTCACCAACACGCGCGCTCTGGTGTGCGCCAAATAATGAGCCAACGTGTTGAAACAAATGTTGAAAGGCGCGCGGTGAAACCAGATGCGTGATTCGCCCAAGCCATGATTTCTTTTGTGGGGTGATGGATTCCAAGAACTCGTTCGATGATAATATCTGCGCGTTCGAAAACTTTCGGCGTGGACGAAACGGTGCGCGGTTTCTGTGCGCGGCAGAATTATATGGAGGTGAGAACCGTCCGCGTGACGAGCGTCTTGACATGGCTTACTCCAGATTGAACCCAAGCGCGGGCAGCGCAGATGGATTGCTGGAAGCGAGCGGGTTTCGATAGTCCAAGGTGAGTCGCCCCGAAATGTCCACTTGCTCGCCGTCGCGCAAGACGATTTTTTCTTCGTCCACGCCGCGCTGGGAATTGGACTGCACGGTTTGCCCTGCACTCACAACAAGTTCCGCGCCGTTTTCGGTTGGACGCAGCGCAGCGACAAACGAATTTTCCGTTAATGGTTGCACGCGCAACGGGTCGAGCAAAATGGCAATGCCTTGCGTATAGTTCGCTAAAGAAATTGCGCGCTGTGCTTCGCGCGTTTGGCGGTCAAACAAATCCAACCAACCGACGAGTTGCGGCTGTGGCTGTTGCACGCGGCGTTTCGAGAGCAAGACAATAACTACGAGACCAACGAGCGAAATGCTTACCGCACCGATTACGAAAAATTCAGTTGAGGGGAAAGCATTGGATTGGGTTCTTGGCTCATTGTTCGATGCGGTCGGATTTGCAATAGGAGTTGCAGTTGGACTTGGAACAAAAGTCGGCGATGGCGTTTGCGTTCGAGTTGCCGCAGCGATTGTTGCCTGCGCGGCAATATACGTTGTCACGGTCGCGCTTGGTGTACTTGTCTGTGTTATGGTTGATGTAACGGTCGGTTCAGGCGCGTCAAAGATGAGATAGTACGGTTCAGACCAATAGGTGAACGGCGTGAGGTCGCGCAGCGTGAGTGTGACTTGATTCTGTCCGGGCAAAAAGAGTGCCGAAACATCCTGCGCTGGCACGGAAAGAATTTCGGTGTGATTGGTGTTGCGAAAGTCGCGTGACCACGAACGCGTTGTGCCATCGGGACGCGTCACGTCAAGTTGTGCGAAATCATCTGTGTTTAACGCACCGCGTCCATTTGAGAGTGACGTGAGCAACACCAGACCTTCGCCCACATTCACGGTGAATGTTTCACGATAGAAAATTCCGAACGGTTCGTTGCGGCGTGCCGCAGACGCGATGCGGGGCGCGAGTTGCAGCACGCGTTGTTCTGTTGGAGGCGCAGAGTGCGCGGACTTGATGAACTGACTCGTCAAGAAACCGAGCAAACAAATGAGGAGCAACACCACTACAATGACCAGCAGCAAGCAACTCGCACACCCGCGTACGGTGCGCGTCAAAGAGAATCCATAACGTCTGCTTGGCATAGCCTGTACCTCACTCGCCAAAACATCACTCCAGTTCATCTTGGTCCTCTGACTCGACAACAATCGGCGCGGCGAAATTGGAAGGTAGTGATTGCCCTTCCGGCACCAACACCGTCAACACCGCCGTCGGGGTTGTGACAGGCGCTTCTTTGGATTCCAAGGTAAGCGTTGCCCCGATTGTGCTGACGGCAATGGACATTGCGCCGAGCGCAAAGTACGCTTCAAATGTGGACATGTGAATTCTTCCTTTGTGAGAGAGCGAGCCATTCGCAAATAACACACCGCGTCATTCAGCGGAAGGCGGTACATCACTGTTCGTTTCCATTTTGGGTTTGGGTAAAAATGGCACACGTGCCGCAAGGGCAAGCACCGCGCGTTTGCCCTGTGCGCCCACTTCAGATGCCGTTTCGCGCACAGGAAGTTTTTTGCCGCGTAACAACGTTGCCAAGAGAATCGCGCTGGCGAGAAAGAGCCCCGGTGCGAACGATGCAATTTTTTCCTGCGATTCGGGGTCTAAATCGAATTTGTCTTTCAGGTCATTCCAGTCCATGGTTCGTCTCCTTGTTCAATTTCCTTATTCGAAATCGTGTCGCGCTTCAGACGTGCGACGATTGTTTGTGTCCACGTCCAGAGCATCACCCACGGCGCGCCGATGCGGTACGAAATGCCTGTGCCGTATGCGGAAAGCGTAATCACTGCTCCGCGTGGGCTGAGGTTCAATGTAATGCCACGCGAACCGATGCTCACACTGATGGTGTGACTCGAAAGGTTGAGGCGAATGAAATGCCATACGCGCACCCGCTTGCGAACACGCAGCGTTCGCTGCAAGCCGCTACGCTTCCGCTTCATAATGCCCATCGCCGTTTGACACGACGGGAACAAACGGCGGCAGCGGTTCCGGTGTGCGCGTTTGCGAATTGGCGAAATCGTCATCCTCGTTGTGTGGGAATGCTGCCGCGATTTGTTCCAGTACAAAGTATTCTCGACGCGCGCGTGCCTGTTGAAAAGATTCCGCGCCTTCTTGTATGAGGTGTAATTCGTCCAACGCCACTTCCATTTGCGCTTGCAAGAACCCAAAGCGGTCGGTGCGTTCACCGTAGCGCGCGCTCGTGAGGTCCGGATGGTTGAAAAGCATTTCGCCGTTGGGTGTGATTTGCAGCACTTGGAAACGCGGGCGCGCTTGGCGCGTGAGCTGCCAAGTTGGTTGTTCGCCGGTTACTTGGTTCACTAACTTTTCGGCAACGAGCACAACCGGATCTATTTCTTCATTTGCACCGGCAAGTCCTTGCGCTTCCATTTCAATCCATTGCGTCAAATCACGCGCGCCGAGCAATCGCGCAGCGTCGTGGCGAGCGAGCGCAGCCGATTGTTCCAGCAATTGTTCGCTGCCCTGAGCGCGCAATGCAGTCAGCAACTCCGCGAGAACGGTCGAATCCTCGGCACTGTCGCACAAGAGCTCTGCTAACTGCACGTAATCAACGGTGTAACTATAGGGACGCGCCTTAGCGAGTTCGCTTGCAAATTGCGCGCGTTGACCGGCAACCGTTTCTGAAGCATGACGCGCGGCGTTGACGAGCGCGTCCAAATTGCGCGCATACCCGTCAGCAGTTTCAATGAGCTGTGCAGCGATTTCGGACGCGGCAGAAAACGCGTCGCGCCATTTTGCAAACGTTTCGCGGCGGTTAAATGTTTGACCTGCGTCGTGTACGGAAATGCTGCCGCCCAAGAGCGCGCCGCCGAGCGTAACCAGCTGTGCAAGAACGCTTTTGTCCCGTCCGTACTCTTGCTGCCATTTGCTCAACCGCGCTTGCGCTTGCGAAAAACGCTCCGCCGCTTGCTGCTGCTGTTCGTCAAATTCGCGTTTCAATTTGGATGCCGCATCGCCGACATCGGCAAGAAATTGACGCACCGAAATTTCGCCGTTCGGTTCCGCGAGGCGTTTGCTCAATTGCAGAATGGCTTGTTCTGAAATAATTTCTTTGTTTTCGAGGACGAGCGCTTCCCATCCTCCAATCGGTTCTTGGCGCATCAGATATTCCACCTGTTGGAGCCAATTTGGCTGCTGTGGAGAGTGATTCGTCAACCCCAACGCGATTTCGGCAAACGGCTGTCCGTTCGGTTTCGTCAGCAACGCTTTCGGGAGTTCGCGCGTAATGCCTTGGGCTTGCAGAAAGCGCGCACCAAAAGAAATTGTTTGTGTTTCTGTTTGTGGGCGGCGAGTGGATGTCTTGGGCATATCCATCGTTCCTTTCGTTATTGCAATTGCGTCACTATCGCGTTCAACAGTTGCGAGTGACGCGTTTGTGCGACGAGTTCGAGCAAACCATCCGCATCCATTCCCGCGAGCGTTCCATTGACACTGTTCCACATTCGCAGACGATTATCGGGAACTTGGTCTTGGCGGATGCGTGGGTTAGCGTGATGGCTTGCAATGGCTTCCCATGCTTCAGTCGCAAGTAATAAGTGCAAACTGCGTGCGGTGCGTTGATAAAACGCAGACAGTTCTGCCTCAGTCACATATGCTTGTGCGCGTGGGAGCAGTGGGTCATCAAAGAGAAAAATTTGGTCGTACACCGGCGTTGCCGTGTTGATGGTCAACCCGTTGACATATGCGCGCTGTTGACCATGCCGCGCCATGTAATCGAGCGACATCAGGAGCGCGTAAAAATTGCGCTGCGTTTCGTCAGTCAGACCTGTGAACGCGCGCGGTCCGAGCAGGACACCAAAGAGCTCGTAATTGCGTACATTCAATTCTTGAAGAATTGCGCGGACGAGGTACGGGAGCAATTGATGGGACGCGTTGCCAAAGGAACCGCTCGCGCCGCCGATGATGAGAACAATCCAAGACTCGGCAGTGACTTGCTGCGCGCGGGCGCGTTCTTTCAAGATGCGTTCGAGGTCGCTGCGAGCTGCTGCATCAGTGCGCGTTGCGCCATCGCGCAGCCAACTCAAGCCTTTGCGAAGAAAGCCATACACCTCGTCAATGTGCATATCAATATCCATTGCTGAGATTACAGGCATCGCGTGACCACCGCGTCCCCCGCGGTTGTACGTCGAGTACACCGGGATATTTCGCAGCAGGGTTTTTGCGCTGTACCGATTTGTTAACAACGGGTACGCTTGGATTTCGTCGCGGGTGTTGCCTTCGCCGCCCACAACGAGACGCTCTTCGGCGCGAAGTGTATGAATCTCTCCATCAGACAGGCGCAAGAGGCGGGGGTTCGGTGCTTTGGCATCGTTGTTCAGAAAGAGCATCGGCACGTCGAAACCATCGCGCCACGCGAGTTCGAGCCATGACAAACCCGTTTCTTCGCCGGAATTGCCCGCATTGATGACAAACAAGCCGCGTCGCGCCGGTGGACGCTTTGGGGCAATTTCAATTTTGGGAGTTTCCGCGCGACGCGCGTTGCGAGTTAAGGTGAATTGCTTTTGAAATTGGCTCATTGGTTTTTCCACTCTTTTGTGCTGCTACTATTTATTCCACAAATACGCGGACGCACAAGGACGAAAAAGGACAAGAAAATTCACCGCCCTGTGCTAAAGCGCAAGAGCATCTTCGCGGCGACTGCGATTTGTTCATCGCGGATGCGTCGTAGGTGACGCGTTGAAAAGTGATAGCGCTTTGCCAATTCTTTGTCGTCAATGAGTTTGCGATAACGCAAATCGAGATATTGTTCCTGATACAAAGTTTTCGAGTTCGTCGGAACAATGTGAGCCATTGCGTCAAGCACTTGGTCTAGCGCGCGGCGCAACGCGAAACCATCGGCGAGTGTCGAGACATCGCGTTCGTCGCGATGCGACGCCAGATTGATGTATTGATGCAATTCACTGGCGGCGAGATGCGCCGTGATGTGGTAGTGTTCCAGCGCATCACGCACGTAAAGATGAAAATCTTCTGCTGAAATTTTCAGACTGTCAGCATGAGCATCTTTTGCGCCATGTGGCAGAATCCACCACACCATCCGTAGTAAATGTCCTGCAAGCGGAATTTGCAGAATACCTGACTGGGGTGCGCCTTCGATTGCCGCTTTCGATTCATCCAAATAGCGCGCCACCTCCCTTGTCGGCATCTTTGCATCTAGCGATGTCGAATCGTGCCCAATCATTCGTTCTCGATTGTTGTGGCGCATAGGACCTCCGCGGTGAGGACATTTTTTTGATACCATATCGCATCACAGATAGAAATTCATCAGGCGTTTGACCAAAAGAAAAAAAGAAAACGACCCATTTTGAAATGGGTCGTTTGAAAATCTCCGCGCGAATGGGAGCAATCAGTTTTCCTCTCGCGCAGTGAATGGAATCAGTCCGAGTTCAAATCCACGAAAGACGGCTTCCGGCGCGTTCTTGACGCGCAGTTTTTCGCGAATATGTTCGCGATGTTTTTTTACTGTTGTCTCGGCGATGAACAATTCACGCGCTATATCTGGCGTTTCCAGTCCGCGTCGCATTGCATCCAAAACTTGGCGTTCACGAATCGAAAGAATCTCATCGTCGGTGGCAGGCACAACATCGAACTCGTCCGTGCAATACGCGTCCCAGATGCGCGCCGCAATGGTCTCGCCATTGATGAGCGCATCTTTTGTGACGGCAACATCGGCGCGTGCCGCGCGGGCAGACTCGATGAGTTCACGAAAGTTGGTGATGACAAGAATCTTGACGTGCGGCATCTGTTCCTTGATTTTTTGTATCGCCGTAATACCTGCCGTTCTGTCTCCATACCAATCCAAATCCATCATCACAACGTCGGGGTCAAGTGCGATGGTTTTTTGAAGCGCTTCTTGCGCAGAGGAAGCAACATCCACGACGCGAATGTTTTCTGCGAACAAGAGCGATTGCTTGAGCCCTTCGCGTTCGTGATAGTGGTCGTCCGCAATGAGCACGTCAATCAAAATGCGTGTATCAAGCATGTTGCGCCTCCATAAGTGGGACATCAACAAATAGCTCAGTGCCACGCCCGAGATTGGAATGAAAGACCAGAGTTCCACCAATCGTTCTGGTCCAATGTTCCATGTTGTGCAATCCGAAGGCATCCGTCTCTCGCAGCGCGTTCCGTACGTCAAAACCAATCCCGTTGTCAAATATGGCAAGCCCCAAGCATTTACCCAAACGCTTTAATTGGAGTTGAACCGTACCGTTGCGTTTTTC
>JAKOPZ010000357.1 GCA_029778615.1 Chloroflexota bacterium
CACCGCGAAAATGTGCGTGAATAACCCGTTGAAACATTCCACCAACGCAATGTGCGCGCGAAACGATTCGTCGAGCAGAATTCGCGCCGCTTCGCCCCACCGTTGCGTGATTTCAAGCAGCGTTTGTTGAAACACCGTCACATCCGCGCCGCGAAAGCCATAGATGGATTGTTTGCCGTCGCCGACGACGAACAAGCGATTCGGCGCGGTGAGGTCGGCGAGGGCATAAAGAATATCGCGCTGCGCGCCATTCGTGTCTTGAAATTCATCCACGAGCAGCGACGCAATTTCAGAGCGATAACGTTCGCGCACCGCCGCGTGCTTTTGCAAAAGAGCGCGCGCTTGCGTTTCCAAATCGTTGAAATCCAAAACGCCCGCGTCGGCTTTGCGCCGCGCATACTGCGCCTCGACACGCGTCCAGAACGCGCGCCACAACAAAATCATGTCCGCCGCGCGTTCGTCGGATGCGCCAAACTCAAAAGTATATTCTTGCAGAAATTGTTTGGCGCGTTCGCGCAGCGCCTTGATATTTTCTTTGGCGCTTTCAAAATCATCCCAATTCTTTTTGCTTCCGCCCACTAATTTTTGCGCCGCGATTTCGCGCAGCGCGTTCAAAGATTCTTCAAGCTTCTTTCCATCCATTTCCCCCGCCGCGCGTTCCATCGCCGCGCGCGCCATTTCAATTTTGTCCGCGCCGTCGGTCGCGGCATTGTTTTGAATCCACGCCAGCGCTGTTCGCCACTCGACATCTTGCGTCAATTGCGCGAGCGCGTCGCGTTGGACCCGGATGCTGCGTGCGCGCCACTGCGCCATCAATTCATCCCGCGTCGCGGGAATGTTTTCAAACGCTTCGTGCGCGAGATTCCCCAATTTCAAAAGATTCAATCCCGTTTTCCGCACATCCTCGATGTTGTATTCGCGAAACAATTCCAATTCCGCGCCGCCGCGTTCCGCGAGTTCGGTCAGCGCCGCGTCCAATGCTTCTTCTTGCCAAATTAACGCGTCGGTTTCGTCCAACACCTCAAAGCGCGGGTCCACGTTCGCTTCCACCGGATTCGCGCGCAAGAGCGTGGCGCACAACGAATGAATCGTGCCGATGCGCGCCGCGTCCATCGCGCGCAAGGCGCGTTCCCATTTCGCGCGTTCCTCACTCGCCGCGATTTCCGCGCGCGCCGTAATCGCTTCGCGCACACGCGTTCGCATTTCGCCCGCCGCCTTTTCGGTGAACGTAATCGCGACGAGCGCGGGCAGCGCGATGCCTTCGTCGAGCAGCGCGAGAAAACGTTCGACCAGCACGCGCGTTTTGCCCGTTCCCGCGCCCGCGACGACGACGAGATTGTTCCCGCGCATTGTCACGGCGCGCGCTTGATGGTCACGCAAAAGATGATTAGCCATTCACTTGTCCGTAGTGACGATTTCAATCGTCCCGCGTGTAACGATTCAAATCGTTACTACGCGCACATTCCAACTCATTCGTAGTGACGATTTCAATCGTCCGCCATGTAACGATTAAAATCGTTACTACGTTCCCTTGCGCGCGCAAACCCATCCGTAGTGACGATTTCAATCGTCCGCCATGTAACGATCCAAATCGTTACTACGCTCCTTTGCGCGCGCAAACCCATCCGTAGTGACGATTTCAATCGTCCCGCGTGTAACGATTCAAATCGTTACCACGTTCCCTTGCGCGCACTCCAACGTCCCACGCGGCACAACGCGGCGAATTCGCAATACGCCGCGCACACGGCATCATTCTTGCGCGTCGGTTTCACCGCAAACTCGCCGCGCCGCGCCATTGCCACATCATTCAAAATGTGCGAACGCGCGCGTTCCAACAATTCCGCGCGTTCTTGAAGCGGAAGCGCGCGGCTCACTTTGCCATCGCCGATATGGAGGAAAAACGCATCGGCAACGGGATAGCCCATTGCCTCTGCGGCAAAAACATACACAGGCAATTGCAAATGCCGCCCGTCGCGTACATCATTTTTGGAAATTTTTGTCGTCCCCGTTTTATAGTCCATCAAAACAAATTCATCACCAATACGGTCCACGCGGTCAAACGTGCCGCGCAGATGCAGCCATTCAGCGCCAATGCGAACGCGCACATCAAACGGCATTTCGGTCTTGAACGGCTGCGCGGGATTTTTGTCATTGCGTTCCGCTTCGCTGCCGAGAAATTGCTGCAAGCGGCGCGTGATTTCCTGGCGCTCCTGTTCCCACCACGCCCGCGCGCGAAAGGCGAACCGCTCCGGCGCATTCTCCAATACCCGCGCGGCGCATTCATCCAAAATCGTTTGCGCGCGCTCCAATGTTTCGGTAGTGACAATGAGCTGTTGCACGGCGTAGGCGTCGAACGCTTCTTGCAAAATGTTATGAAACACCGCGCCGAGCTGTTGACGTTCCATGCCTTCGACCGGTTCATCCCATTCTTGCAAATTTAATACGCGCCGCGCGAAAAAACGAAAACCGCACGCGCCCCATTCATTCAACTGCGTCGCGCTCCACGCATACGCGGGGGCAAAATGTTGCGCGAAATGTTGTCGCAAATTTTCGTCGCGCATCACGCCGCTGTATTCGTCGCACGCGGCAAGCGATTCGCGGCGCGCCTCGATTGCAAACGCCGCGCGACTGTGCCGCCACGCGTGCGACATTGCCCATAACGCGCGTTCGGTTTCTTGCGCGCGCGATGTATCGGGCGCGAACGCGAGCGCGACGGCAAGCTCTTGCGCGGACGCCGCCGTTGCGATTTCGGGCATGGCATTGACGCGGACGCGCTGCGTTTTCACATCCGTATAAAAATGCTGCACCAATTGCAGATACGGCGAGGGATAGAGCGGATTCGCATCATCATCGAGATACGGGTAAAAAAGTTCGAGCCGTGTGCGCGCCAACGCCGTCGCTTCATAAAACAATGTCGTTTCGTCACGCGTTTGCAAATCGGCAAGGGGAATGTTTGCCGCGCGCAGCTGCGCGCGTTCGTCGGCGGTGAGGAGCGGGTCGAGCGGCGCGCGCTGCGGAAATTCGCTTTCGAGCAAGCCGCCGAGAAAAATATATTGCTTTGGCACGCCGCGCGCTTGCGTCACACTCGAAATGATGACGCGTCCATCGAGCGCGGGATGCAAATCGTATGTCGCCGCGTTCACTGCATCAGTGAGGTCGGAAACAAAATCGCGCCACGCGATTTCGGTTTCGTTCAACAATTCCGCCGCTTGGAGCATTCCGCGCAGTACATCATTGAACGCGTCGAGCGCGGCAAGGTCGCGCGCGGCGAG
>JAKOPZ010000358.1 GCA_029778615.1 Chloroflexota bacterium
CGCAGCGTTCCACTTGTTCGCAGCGTTCCACTGCGCGGCGTCCTGCACGCGTTTTCGGGCGATGCCGCAATGGCGCAGGAAGCATTTGATTTAGGATTTTTCGTTTCATTTGGCGGACCCATTACGTTCAAGAATAACAAGCGCGCGCCCGATTTGATACGCGCGTTACCGTTGGAAAAAATGTTGATTGAAACCGATGCGCCATATCTCACACCGCATCCGTATCGTGGGAAACGAAACGAACCTACGCACGTAATGTTAGTGGCAGAACGGATTGCCGAAATCAAAAATTTGAATGTCGAACAAATTGCGATACAGACGACGAAAAATGCAAATCAGTTATTTCGCCTCTGAGCGCGTACTTGTGATGGTCTCACGGATGGACGCGACGCAGGAATAATTTTCCCGTCACCCGTCACCCGTCCCCTGTCACCCGAAACGAGGTTGGTGTGGAACTGAAAGATATTTTGAAACCGATTGAAGCGGACTTGCAGCGGGTGGAAGTGCAGCTCCGTGATGCGGCGCGCGCGGAATTTGGACCGCTTGCCATGGTGATTGAATCCATTATCGAGAGCGGCGGCAAACGAATGCGTCCTGCCGTCACGCTGCTTGCCGGTCGCATGTATCCGCAAAACGACGACCATTTGTTGAAACTCGCAGTCTCGGTGGAACTGTTGCATCTGGCAACACTGATTCACGACGATTTGATTGACAAAGCAAACACGCGGCGCGGCGCGGCGACGATTAATAGCAAGTGGGACAGCAAATCCACCGTGCTTGCAGGCGATTATGTATGGGCAAAAGCGGCAAAAATCGCAGCCGATGTCGGCAACACAAAGGTCCTCGGAATTTTTGCCGATACGGTGATGGTGATTGTCGAAGGCGAAATCAAACAAGATTACATGGGTTCGCAATCGTCCACGAATCGCGACGAATATTACAATCGCATCTATGCCAAAACTGCGTCGCTCTTTGAAGGCGCAATGCGTTCGGCGGCGGTGCTCGGCACCGCGCCGCAAAAACATGTAGATGCGCTCGGCATGTACGGACGCAAGCTCGGCACCGCGTTCCAAATCATTGATGACGTGTTGGATTTCGTCGGCACGCAGAGTGATGTGGGCAAACCCGTTGGCAACGACTTGCGGCAAGGCGTGATTACGCTCCCCGCGTTGATGTATTACGAAAAACATCCGGGGCATCCGGTCATCGAATCTGTCGCGGTGAAAAATGGACACACGCCCGAGCAGCTCGAAGCGACGATTCAAGACATCCGCACCTCGCCCGAAATGAACGCGGCGCGGCGCGAAGCAGAAAAACTCGCGCAGGACGCCGTTCGCGAATTGGACGTTCTGCCCAAGAGCAAATATCGAACTGCGCTGATAGAATTGGCGGACTATGTGATTGAACGAAAAAAGTAATCGGTAAGCAGCAGGCAATAGTCAGTAATCAGTAGTCGGTGATATGATGTCACGGATTACTGATTACTTTTTTTTCACCTGATTACTTATGGATGTTTCGTTCATCATCGTCTCATGGAACGTGCGCGAACTTTTGCAGCGTGCGGTGCAATCCATTCTCGACGACGCGCAGAATCTTGAAATCGAAATTATCGTCGTTGACAATGCGTCGCGCGATGGGACAGTGGAAATGCTGCGCGAACATTTTCCGAACGTGCGCGTGATTGCGAATACAGAAAATGTGGGATTTACGCGCGCGAACAATCAAGGCTTGCGCGCGATGCAGCACGGAACGAACGCCGCTTCGTTCCCCTCCCCTCCAACCGCTGCGGCGAGCGGTGCGCCCGTTACAGCGAACGGGCGCTACATCTTTTTCCTCAATCCCGACACCGAACTGGAACGCGGCGCGACACGCGCATTAATTGAATTTATGGACGCGCCCGAAAACGCGCGCGTCGGCATCGTCGGTCCACAACTCTATTACGCGGACGGCTCACTCCAATCCTCGCGCCGCCGCTTTCCAAAATTTTCCACCGCGCTCTTTGAATCCACGAAACTCGAACAGTGGTTTCCAAACAATCATCAGATTGCAGAATACAGATTACAGAATACAGATGACAATGCGGTTCAAGATGTAGATTGGGTCGTCGGCGCGGCGATGTTTGCGCGGCGCGCCGTGTACGAACAAATCGGCGGACTCGACGAACGCTTTTTCATGTACTCGGAAGAACTGGATTGGTGCAAGCGCGCAAAAGAGGCGGGTTGGCGCGTGGTCTATTTTCCTAACGCGCGCGTGCTGCATCACGAAGCAAAATCGTCGGAACAGGTGCGCGCGCAGCGCGACATTTATTTTCATTCGAGCAAAGTGCGCTATTTCAAAAAACATC
>JAKOPZ010000071.1 GCA_029778615.1 Chloroflexota bacterium
GCGCATAGTTTGTTGGTGACTGGATTTCACATGATTACCCGGCAACATGACTACAAGGACTTGGGTCCCAACTATTTTGATGAACGCAACAAAGAAGCGGTCAAGCGGCGTGCCGTGAAACGGTTGGAGCAATTGGGCTTTCAAGTTGAACTGAAACCCGTTATCCCAATTGCCGCTTGACAGCGGATATTTTCAAGGGAGCAAAAATGTTATTTCGCGGTTTAGGATTTGAGATTATTTATATCTTGATTGCGATTGTGATTTCGCTGAGCGTCCACGAAGCGTCGCACGCGTGGACCGCGCTGCAACTCGGCGATGATACGCCAAAAAAGATGGGGCGCGTTTCGCTGAATCCGCTCGCACATCTTGACCCCATCGGTTCGCTGATGATGTTGTTTGTCGGCGTGGGGTGGGGCAAGCCCGTGCAAATTGACGCGACGAAATTAAAACCCAATCCTCAAATGGGCATGGCAATCGTCGCCATCGCGGGACCGATTTCCAATTTGCTTTTGGCAACCTTGGGCGCGTTGATTTTGCGGACGCATTGGCTCACGTTCACGCCGCAAAAATTTTTCACTCTGGGCGGGCAAAATTTCTATTTCTCGCCGGGGTTTCTGGTCGAGACGTTTGTCATTTTGAATCTCGCGCTCATGTTGTTTAATTTGATTCCGCTCGCGCCGCTGGACGGCTCGCGCTTGTGGCAAATTTTGCTCCCGGAAAAAATTTATTGGCAATATGCGCGCTATGAAATGTTCGCCGCGTTTCTGGTGATTGGTCTCGTGTTGGCGGACATTTATTTGAATCTGGGAATTCTTTCGAGTATTTTGACCACGCCATTGTGCGGTCTGTGGCGCGTGTTGGTTGGCTTTGGCACGCCGGATATGTGTTTGCAGTTGCGTTAGCGGACACGACAAATATAATGCAGTGAATCTAAATCGAGTAGGACTCTATGTACAAAACAAACACTTGTGGTGAATTGACGGCAAAAGATGTTGGTAAAATTGTGACGCTCGCGGGGTGGGTGCATCGCCGGCGCGACCACGGCGGTTTGATTTTTATTGATTTGCGCGACCGCTTTGGGTTGACCCAAGTGGTGTTCAATCCGCAGACGGCGCCCGAAGCGCATCGCATTGGGAGTGATGTTCGCAACGAATACGTGCTGCAAATTCAAGGCGTGGTGGAGAAACGTCCGGCGGGACAAGAGAATCACAATCTCGCGACAGGTGAAATCGAAGTGAATGTCACCGCCGCGCAAATTTTGAATCCTGCCAAGGTGCCGCCGTTTGTCATCAACAAGAACGAAGATGTGGATGAAACGCTGCGGCTCACGTATCGTTATCTCGATTTGCGCCGCGAGCGCATGCAAAAAAATTTGCTCCTGCGCCATCGCGTCATCAAATTCATGCGCGATTATTTGGACGCGCGCGGGTTTATCGAAGTCGAGACGCCCATTCTCACCAAGAGTACGCCCGAAGGGGCGCGCGATTATCTGGTGCCGAGTCGGATGCGTCCCGGCGAGTTTTACGCGCTGCCGCAATCCCCCCAGCAATTCAAACAATTGTTGATGGTTGCGGGCTATGAACGCTATTTTCAGATTGCGCGCTGTATGCGCGACGAAGACTTGCGCGCGGACCGCCAGCCCGAATTTACACAGCTCGATTTGGAAATGGCGTTCGTCGAGCAAGAAGACGTTTTGAATTTGGTCGAAGACTTGTTCACCGCGTTGGTGCACGAGGTCGCGCCGGAACGCAAATTGAAAACACCGTGGCCCCGCCTGACGTTTGACGCGGCGATGGACAAATACGGGAGCGACAAACCCGATTTGCGATTTGGGATGGAATTGACGAATGTGAGCGATATTGCCGCGACTTCCGAATTTGCGGTGTTCAAGAATGCGCTCGCGAATGGCGGACAAGTGAAAGCGATTCGCGTGCCGAACTGCGCTGAGTACACGCGCCGCGAATTGGATGAATTGATTGACATGGCAAAAGCGCGCGGCGCGAAAGGGGCAGTGACCATCGCGTTCCGCGCGGACGGCATCCATTCGCCCGCGTCAAAATACATGACGCCCGCCGAACAAAACGCCTACGCGGGACGGCTCGGCGCGCAGACCGGCGATTTGCTCATAATGGTTGCGGACAAACCAAAAATCGTGAATGATGCGCTCGGCGCGCTGCGCAAAGAACTGGGCGCGCGCTTGAAACTCGCCGACGCGAACGAACTCGCGTTTGCGTGGGTGATTGATTTCCCGATGTTTGAGTGGAATGAAACCGAAAAGCGTTGGGACGCGGCGCACCATCCTTTCACGTCGCCGAAACCTTCCGACATGCACTTGCTCGACAGCGACCCGGGCGCGGTGCGCGCGAACAGTTACGACATGGTGTGCAACGGCTATGAATTAGCGAGCGGCAGTATTCGTATCCACAATCGCGAACTGCAAGCGAAAATTTTCTCGCTGTTGAAAATTGACGCGGAACGTCAACAGATTCGTTTTGGGCACATGCTGGAAGCGTTCGAGTTTGGCGCGCCGCCGCATGGCGGCATGGCGCCCGGCATTGACCGCTTTGTGGCGATTCTTGCGGGCGAGGACAATATCCGCGATGTGATTGCATTTCCAAAAAATCAACAAGCGCAAGATTTGATGATGCACGCGCCAAGCGATGTGGACGAAGACCAACTGGAGATGCTGCATTTGCAAATTGTGCATCCGTCAACGTAGAGACCTGACACAGTACATCACATATTGGACATAGATTCATGTATTGGGTCCGCTGTCGAACAGGCGCAATTTGACAAGCCGCGCGCTTTGATTAGAATCGGCAACAATTTTGTGATGAGGTGTGATGAGCGCACGTGACGCACGGATGCTTGCGGCGGCGTTTTGACAATTCATCAATTGTGAAAACAACGCACCACGCATTCGTCACCGTCACGCCGCGTTCCTCTTGAATAATGGCTCGTTCATGCTTCTGTCCCGGGCGGGGACTGTAACTGTGCCTCGCCCACTGCGATAAACAATCCAACGCTCCGTATGGAGCAATGACGGCTAACTGCTGGCAGGCAACAAAACAGTACCCCGCGAGACTCGTAGTAACGAATTTATTCGTTACATGATGTTGTTTGCTTCCCACTGCGAACAATGACGCGCAGTCGGCAGTTAGCCGTTTTGTTTTGTACGTTTC
Organism: Chloroflexota bacterium; assembly: GCA_029778615.1. Lineage (GTDB taxonomy): Bacteria > Chloroflexota > Anaerolineae > UBA4142 > SHND01 > SHND01. Next base: position 3,183 of record JAKOPZ010000071.1, read on the forward strand.
CGTTGACACAAGGACGTGGCACGGGGAAAAAATCCAAATCACAGGAGTGCTTCCTCATGTCCGAGCAAGAAAAACGCCAGTACGGTTTTAACACGCGCCAACTTCACGCGGGCACCCAGCCCGACCCCACCACCAAAGCGCGTGCGGTCCCCATTTATCAAACGACTTCGTACCAATTCAATGATACAGACCACGCGGCGCGGCTGTTTTCGCTGCAAGAGTTTGGCAATATTTATACGCGCATTATGAACCCGACCACCGATGTGTTCGAGCAGCGCGTCGCGAGTTTGGAAGGCGGCGTCGGCGGACTTGCCGCGAGTTCGGGACACGGCGCGCAGACGATGGCGATTCTGACATTGTGCGGCGCGGGCGACCACATTGTTTCCGCATCCACGTTGTACGGCGGCACGTACAATCAATTCGTTTACACGTTCCCGCGCATCGGGATTGATGTCACACTCGTTGACCCCAAAGACCCGGAAAATTTCCGCCGCGCGATTCGCCCGAACACAAAAATCATTTGGGGCGAAACGTTGGGCAATCCGCTCATCAATGTTTTTCCATTTGAACCAGTTTCGGCAATCGCGCAAGAACACGGCATCCCACTCGTGATTGACAACACCTTTGCGACGCCGTATCTCTTTCGTCCGTTCGAATGGGGCGCGAACATTGTCATTCATTCCACGACAAAATTCATCGGCGGACACGGCACCTCAATTGGCGGCGTGATTGTGGACGGGGGCAATTTCAAGTGGGAAGGCAATCCGCGTTTCGCCAATTTCAATACGCCCGACGACAGCTATCACGGACTCGTGTATTCCACGCTCGGCAATCTGGCGTTCATCTTGAAAGCGCGCGTGCAAATTCTGCGCGACATTGGCGCGAATCAACAGCCGTTCAATTCGTGGCTTTTCATTCAAGGGCTCGAAACGCTTTCGCTGCGGATGGAGCGCCACGTGCAAAACGCGCAGGCGGTTGCCGAATATCTGGAGAAACATCCTCAGGTCGCGTGGGTCTCGTACCCCGGGCTCAAGAGTCATCCCGATTACGCGCTGGCGCAAAAATATCTGCCCAAGGGCGCGGGCGCGATTCTCGGTTTTGGCGTGAAAGGCGGTTTGGAAGCGGGACGCAATTTTATCAATCGCTTGCAGCTCTTTTCGCATCTCGCGAATGTGGGCGACGCAAAAAGTTTGGCGATTCATCCCGCGAGCACCACACACAGTCAACTCACGCCCGAACAGCAAGCCAGCGCCGGCGTTTCGCCGGACTTTGTGCGCTTGAGCATCGGCATCGAGGACATTGACGATATTCTGTGGGACCTGAATCAAGCGTTGGGGTAGTTGGCGTATCGCGAATCGCGTATCGCAAATACCAAGTTACGTTTGACGTTTGACGGATGACGGCTGCGCTTTTTGCAGCATCAAACGTCAAGCGTCAAACGTCAAATTGTTCTATGCCCGTAAAAATTCCCGAAACACTTCCCGCGCGCAAAATTCTCGAAAGTGAAAACATTTTCGTCATGGACGAAACGCGCGCGGACGCGCAAGATATTCGCCCCCTGCACGTGGCGATATTGAATTTGATGCCGACGAAAATCGCGACGGAAACGCAAATTCTGCGGCTGTTGGGGAATTCACCGCTCCAAGTCGAAATTACGTTACTGCATATGGATTCGCACGAATCAAAAAATACGCCGCAAGAACATTTGCTCGCGTATTATGAAACATTCGATGCGGTGCGGTATCAAAAATTCGATGGTTTAATTATCACGGGCGCGCCCGTGGAACAAATGCCGTTCGAGCAGGTGGACTATTGGCGCGAGTTGCAGCGCGTATTCGATTGGTCCGAGACAAATGTGTTTTCGACGTTCTATATCTGTTGGGGCGCACAGGCGGGCTTGTACCATCGCTACGGAATCCCAAAATATCAATTGCCCGCGAAAATGTTTGGCGTGTTTCCGCATCGCGTCATGGACAAGAACGAAATTATTCTGCGCGGGTTCGACGATGAATTTCTCGCGCCGCATTCGCGTCACACCGAAATTCGCGCAGAGGATATTGAACGCGTGCGCGATTTGAAACTGCTTGCGGTTTCGGAAGAAGCGGGCGTGTACATGGTCGCGTCGCGCGACGGACGCAGCATCTACATTACGGGACATTCCGAGTACGACCCGTTGACGCTCAAAGCCGAGTACGACCGCGATGTGGCAAAGGGTCTGCCGATTCACGTGCCGAAGAATTATTATCCGCAGGATGACCCGACGCAGATGCCGGTGGTGCGCTGGCGCGGGCACGCGAATTTGTTGTACACGAATTGGCTGAACTATTACGTGTATCAGGAAACGCCGTACGATGTGGAAGAAATTCCCGTCGCAAAAATGTTTGCGCCGTTCGGCGTGGGTTAATTTTTGCGATGGCGCGGTCTTGACACGAAAATAGAATGTGCTAGTATTTTTCTCGCCCTGCTGTGTTTGTGATGCGAGTGTGGGGTTTGAGCCAACACGATCTACTAGGGAGCCGGTTTTCGCTGACCATGCTTGCGATACCTTTTGGTATTGTGACTTGGGAAGGATATTAGGTTACCACACCTGCATAAGCGGGTTCACAATCTAATCGCACACGGCGCGGCGGGGAACCTTGCACATGAGAACGTCCCGAGAATTTTTTCTCAGGACGTTTTCGTTTTTGTTTGCAGCTTGTCAATGCGCCGCTGCAAGTATGGAATAAAAAATCCGCGATAGCGTTCCCACAATTCCGGATTTTGCCAATCGGTGCCGCGCACTCTTTTGCGACAGTTGGGCGCGCCGCACTCA
>JAKOPZ010000359.1 GCA_029778615.1 Chloroflexota bacterium
CGATCATCGCGACGACCCAATACAACAGCGTGCCGGGGGGGATGGTCTGCGCGGTCGCAGGCGAAATTCCGACCGCGCCTAACGAAATGAGCATCGCAGAAATCAAGAGCGCCATCCAATCATTCGATTTGCGCCACACAATCACCAAGCCGACCACGACAAAGGTCAAACTCGCGAGCGCGTTCAAAATAGCAAACGAATGCCCAATCCATTCGAAAAGGGCAGCATTGGCTCCCATCACCGCGACATCTTCCACGCCCAGATAGTACGGGTTGCATGCGCTGGGCTGCGTCGTACAAACCGGCAGCGGCTGCGCAACCGTTGTCACGGTCCAGTAAACATAGTATGCAATACAAAACAGGGTCATCGCAACCCATACGATTCGCGCCAGCCACAGCGCGCTGCCATGTAGTGTCGTATGTGATTCGGTTCCTGTCACCATGGCTCCTTTGTCCTCAATCTTTGTCCAAACGTTTGAGCCACACACTCACACTTTTCGGCTGCATCGTTTCTTGCACCACATTCACCAACTCACCCGTCAATTTGTCAATGTCCGTTTCATCGCGCGCGGTCTCGGAAAATTTTTGCAGCACTTGCTGCGCGTCATATTTTTTGCGATTGAACCGTTTGTCAATTCCGTCTTGCACGCGATTGCGTAACGGCACAAACAACGCGGCAATGGCGAGCGTTGAAAGGACCGTAATAATTTCGGAATTGGTTCCGACAAAGCCTACAAAAATTTGCTGCAATAGAATCACGCTGCCGAAATAGACGACGCCGAGCAGCGCGACGACGAGCGTATATGTCACCGTCCGCCGAATCAACAAATCAATGTCCCACAAGCGATAGCGCAAAATTGCCACCGCAATTCCAACGGGCATGAAAAGATACGCGACGTAATAGACCGGCACAAAAACAAAAAACATGAACGCGAGACGTTCCCGCGACGGCTCTGAAGGCGGAAACCAGACGCCAATGATGGTGAACGGAATAAAGAGCAGGAAC
>JAKOPZ010000072.1 GCA_029778615.1 Chloroflexota bacterium
ATTCTATCGAGCAGCGGAATGGTGCCGAGTTTCAATAAATCGGTTGGTGAGACCATGCTCCAAACCTTGCCTTGCTCGAACCAACCTGTTTTCGATGGAATCCACTGCACGCGGTCGCCGAGTCCCAGTTCTTGCATCTGCGCGACAACGTGCGTGTCCGAAGTGAACCAATGATGATAGCCGCGTTCGAGCGGAACCCCCGGCTCGACTTGGAACGTGCTCGCAAGCCCGCCCAATTCCGTCATACGTTCAAAGATAACGGTCTTGTATCCGAGTTTGCCCAATTCATACGCGGCAGTCATTCCCGCAAAGCCGCCGCCGATGATTCCAACAACCATTTGCGTTACATTACCTTGTTCGTCTTATCGAATCTTGAAATTATTTTGTCTGCGCCATTCGCAATCATAATCCGCCGCGCAAGTTCTTGATTCACTTGCGTGTTAGAATAATTTGGAAATTGCGCGCGAATCCCATCACGCGTCAATTGACAAGCCGTGCGCCACATTTCAAACGCGAGCGCGAGGCGTTGTTCGCCCGTCATACGTTTCAGCGCTTCAACGCGTTTTTGAAAACTTTGCGCGTTCGCGTAATCCTGTCCCGCGATTTCCAAGTGCTTTTCCATCATTTGTAGATACCACGCCAATAATTCTTTGCGCGCTCGATATAACTCTGCGCGCCGTCGGTGATGCGTTTGATTTCGTCTTCCGTCACTTCGCGCACCACTTTGCCCGGTACACCCATCACGAGCGAACGCGGTGGAATTTCTTGACCTTCAGTCACGAGCGCGCCTGCGGCGACAATCGAGTATTCGCCAATTTTCGCGCCATTCAAAACAATCGCGCCGATGCCAATCATCACATTGTCCGCAATCGTCGCGCCATGAATCACCGCGCGATGTCCAATCACCACGCGCTTGCCAATCGTCGTCGGCAAATTCGCGTCGCAATGAATCACCGCGCCATCTTGCACATTCGTCCCTTCGCCAATCACAATTTTGTCCGCGTCGCCGCGAATCACCGCGCCAAACCAAATTGATGCGTCCGGATAAATCGTCACTTCACCAACAATCGTCGCGGTCTCGGCAACAAAGACAGTGGGGTGAATGCGCGTGGGAGAAGGAGTTTTGTCGCGTGCGGGCATGGAAGGAATGAGACTGGAGACTGGAGACTGAGTCTCTAATCTCTAGTCTCCAGTCTCAAATCTCTAAATATGCAGCGCCATTCCTATCGTCGCGAGCGCCGCTTCTTTGACAACTTCGGTGAGTGTGGGATGCGCGTGAATCGAATGCGCGATTTCGAGTGGCGTCATTTCGTTTTGAATCGCAAGCGAGAATTCACCAGAGAGGTCGGTGACTTCGGGACCGAGCATGTGAACGCCGAGAATTTCGCCGAACTTTTTGTCGGCGTAGATGCGAACGAATCCTTCGTAATCGTCAATTGCCAATGCTTTGCCGTTCGGTTGAAAGGGAAATTCGCCTACGGAATATTCAATGCCTGCTTCTTTGATTTGCGCTTCGGTTTTTCCAAATGACGCGACTTGCGGATGCGAGTACGTGCAGCGCGGCACCGCGTCGTAATTGATGGCGCGCACCTCGCGTCCAGCCGCGTGTTCGACAGCAAGTTCGCCTTGCGCGAACGCGACATGTGCGAGCGCGAGTTTCATCGTCACATCACCAATCGCGTAAATGTTTGGCACGTTCGTTTGCATGAAATCGTTCGTGTCAATCGCGCCGCGCGTGGTTTTCACGCCCAACGCTTCCAGTCCAAGATTTTCGCTGTTGGGCGAGACACCGATTGCAACCAAAACTTTTTCGGCGGGAACTTGTTCGGTGCCTTGCGCGGTTTTCACATGCAAAACAATTGTGCCGTCGGTTTTTTCCGCGCGTTCCACCATCGCGCCTGTTTTGAATTTGATGCCCTGCTTTTGAAAACTTTTTTCGATGGTGACACTGATTTTTTCATCTTCTTTCGGCAGAATGTGCGGCAGCGCTTCGAGAATCGTCACATCCGCGCCATACGCGCGATAAATCGTTGCAAATTCACAGCCAATCGCGCTTGCGCCCACAATGACGATTGGACTCGGCACCGTTTTCAAATCCAACGCTTCGCGCGACGTAATCACATTCACGCCGTCGAGTTCGAGACCGGGAATCGTCCGCGCGCGCGCGCCCGTCGCGATGATGATATTTTTCCCTGCAAGTTTTTGTCCGCCGCCTTTGAGTTCCACTTGTTTGTTTGCGTTAATGGTTGCGGTATCCATGAACACATCAATTTTGTTTTTCTTCATCAAGAAACCAACGCCCTTGACGAGACGCTGCGACACCTGACGACTGCGCGCGTGTGCAACACTATAGTCAAGTGTGTACGAGCCATTGATATTGATGCCCCACGTTTTCGCATCGGCGAGATGCCGCGCGACTTGGGCGTTTGCCAAAAGCGATTTGCTCGGAACACAACCCCAGTTGAGGCAAACTCCGCCCAGTGCATCGCGTTCGACGATTGCGGTTTTCATTCCAAGTTGCGCCGCGCGAATCGCGGCAACATAGCCGCCCGGTCCGCCGCCAATGATTACAACATCGTATTGTGTGTCTGCCATGTCTATCTCCTCATATTATTCAATAATTGCCACTGTTCGGATTTTTCTTATGGCGCGATTTGTATAAGACCTTGCCGTAACAAATCAAAGAAATTATTTATTGGGTCTGCGATTTGAACTGCAATGCTCAATCCTAATAAGGCGACTGCAAAGTCCCTTGACGAGGATATGTCATTTCGAACCCCTCAATCCTTCGGGGTAAACTCTGTGAGAAATCTCATTTGTCACGAAAGGTTGAGATTTCTCGCATCCGCTCGAAATGACAATTGGCGCGACTTTGCAGTTGCCTTGTCAATCCTAAGAAAAGCGTTGCAAGAGTAATGAGAAATGCAATAATATGCCGTAAATTCCTCTGCTCATTGTTTCCGACCTTGAACAACCGATTAAACAAATCATATCGCTTGACAATTGCAGAGATTAGTCAGTTTACAAACAAGGCAATGGGTAACCAAAGAATCTGTCGCCATATCAACCTATACTGGAGTAACAGATAAAAAATGAGTGCCAGTGCGGTATAGTTGAGAACATTCTCAAACCACACAAGCAAACTTGTGCCACTTTTTGGAAAACGGCTTTGAAGCTCCAACCAAAGTAGAAAGGTTGCAAGCAAAAACAAGAATGACAATACAAATCCAACAATTTTGATTTCCAGTGCCGTCTAAAACACAGCCAAACCTGCGAAAATTCCAATCGCGGCAAGAAGTTTGTCATTCAGCTCAACAAATTCTCCTAGTGCTATTGCTTTATTACTCCCTTGAAAATATTTTGTAGTGACGAATTCATTCGTCCGCCCAGGGGAACGATTGAGGCGATGTCGTTCATCGCACGTTACTACGAGCTGTTACGACGCGCTGTTACGACGCGCTGTTACGACGCGGCGCCCATTTTCATTGGCTGCAGGTGAGCCAACGGCTCATGGACAACTCCTCTGAAAATGTTTTGTAGTGACGAATTCATTCGTCCGCCCGGGGAAACGATTGAGGCGATGTCGTTCATCGCACGTTACTACGAGCTGTTACGACGCGCTGTTACGACGCGGCGCCCATTTTCATTGGCTGCGGGTGAGCCAACGGCTAATGAACAACTCCTTTGAAGTATCAAGTTCCATACAAGCTACTCTGGCTTTTTGAACAAATACCCAACCCCATGTTCTGTCAAAATATATTTCGGATGCGCGGGGTCTTGTTCGATTTTGTTGCGAAGATAATTCACATACACGCGCAGATATTCCGTTTCGCCGCCGTACTCCGGTCCCCACACTTTGCGTAACAAATCCTGATGCAGCATGACGCGTCCCGCGTTTTGCACGAGTTGCGATAATAATTTCCATTCCGTTGGACCGAGTTTAATTTCTTTAGCGCCGACGATGACGCGGCGTTTTTGAAAATCCATGGTGAAATCGCCCGCGACAAATGGCTTTTGCGTCATCACGTCATCGCCCGGCGCGCCGCGTCGCAACACCGCTTCCACACGCGCGAGCAGTTCGTGAATGCTGAACGGTTTTCGTACATAATCATCCGCGCCATATTTCAAACCTTTCACCACATCCACTTCTTGGTCTTTGGCTGTGAGCAAAATCACAGGCACGACGGAATTTTCGCGGATTTTTTGCAGCGCTTCAAAACCATCCATCTGCGGCATCATCACGTCGAGAATCACCAAGTCCGCGCCTTCTTTATCGAGCATCTGCAACGCGCTCGCGCCATCCATCGCCGAAATGACTTTGTAGTGCGCGGCTTCGAGGTTGGAACGGAGCAATTTCAAAAGATGCGGTTCGTCATCAACGATTAGGATTTTTGCAGGACGCATAATTATTCATCCATCACGCAGGGGCGAAGCATTTGCACACGCGTTCGCGCAACTCTACCATTCGCGGCTGCAAATGCTTCGCCCCAACAAATACGCGGCGATTATAGTCGCGTTGAAAACGAGCGTCAAAGCATCTTGAAATTTAAACGCGCCGTAAAATTTGTTTGATGCGCGTCACTAACCTGTGGTATAATTCACAAACGAAATTCGCCCCAGCCCTAGAAATCTTTTTACAATTCCCGCGCGGAGGAAGTGATGGAGTACGACAAGAGCGCACCAATTATGGTGCTTGACAGCGATGACGCTTGGATGGAAGAGGAAGTCAAAAAGAAAGTGTGGACGGGTCCGCTCGACCAAGCCGTCAAACTCGTTGACGGCATTTACAATTGGGGACGCCGTTCTTCGATTTGGCCCATGCAATTCGGACTTGCCTGCTGCGCGATTGAAATGATTAGCGCGGGCGGCGGACGGTTTGACATTGCGCGTTTCGGTTCTGAACTGTTTCGTCCGTCGCCGCGTCAGGCGGACTTGATGATTGTGGCGGGAACGGTGACGAAAAAAATGGTGCCCGCGATTGTGCGCTTGTACAACCAAATGGCAGAACCGAAATATGTAATGGCGATGGGCGCGTGCGCGAGCGCGGGCGGTCCATTCAAAGAAGGTTATAACGTTGTTTCGGGGATTGACAAGTTTTTGCCCGTTGATATTTATGTCCCCGGTTGTCCTCCCACACCCCAAGCATTGTTCTACGGTCTCTTGATGCTTCATAAAAAAATCAATGGGCAGAGTGTTCGCAATGTCCCATGGTATCAAGCCGAAGACCATTTGGAAGTTCCCGAACCGATTCTCGGTCCCGATATTTTTGACCCGCGCCGCGCGGTGGAAATCAAACAAGTGAGCGCGGACGAAAAGGAAATGGAAGCGCGCTATATTCGTCTCGCCGCGCGTGCGGAACTAAAGCACGGTAAAACAGAAGGCGAAGCAAAGCCCGCCGCAGCAAAACCAGCCGTTGCGGCAAAGCCCGCGACGCCTGCCAAACCTGTAACACCTGCCGGCAAGCCCGCCGTCACCCCCGCGCCAAAACCTGTCACGCCCGCCGTTGCCACAACTCCCGCCGAGGCAAAATTGGAAGAGACCAAAGCGGACGCGAATTTCGCGCAGCAAGCGGAACAACATCACGAGCAAACGGCTAAAAGCGATGCGCTAAAAGCAGACACGCCCAACACAGAACCAGCCACCGATGACAAAAGCAGCGCGGAATCTTGAAAAGTGAAACATGAATCACTTGACACCTGACACTTTCATCTGACACCCAAGGACCAACTATGGCAGTTCTCTCACCTGACCAAGTACAACCCGCAGAATACTCCAAAGCGTTCGATGCCGAAAGCGTTGGCGCGTTATTGAAACAAGGCGTGCCGGGCGCGGTGACTTCCGCCTCCAGCGCGGGCATCGTCGTTGACAGCGCGAAAATTACGGACGTACTCGAATGGTTGAAAAATTCGCCCGACCTCGCGTACGATTATTTCAATTCCGTCACCGCCGTGGATTGGGCTGATAAATTTGAAGTCGTCTATCACGTCGCTTCGACAGTGCGCGGCGGACCACCCCTCGCCATCAAAGCGAATCTGAACGACAAAGAAAATCCTGTCATCTCGTCCGCGTCGTCCGTGTACTATGGCGCGCTGCAACAAGAACGCGAAGTGTATGATTTTTTTGGCATCAAATTCGCGGGACATCCAAACCTGCGGCGCATTTTCATGTGGGAAGGATTCGAAGGATATCCGCTGCGAAAATCGTACAAGGAAGCATATTACGAACAAGAACGCAAACCGTTTGAAACGCGTTGGGACCAGGGACATCACATCATTATCGAAGACCGCGTGCCGTGGCACGACAATGTGATTTATCCGAAAAATTTCGACGCGACCCAATTCAAACAAATCCGCGAAATTGTTCGCGTCGCGCCGATCATCGAACAAGGCGATTCCAAAGCGTTAAAGACTCAACCGATTGTTGTCAGCGTCGGTCCGCAGCATCCTTCCACACATGGCGTCTTTCGCATGAACGTCACACTCGACGGCGAAACGGTGATGGCGCTCGAACCGATTTTTGGTTATCTGCATCGCAATCACGAAAAAATTGGTGAACGCAACACGTTCTACATGAACATTCCGTTTACCGACCGGCTCGATTATCTTTCGGGTATGGCAATGGAAACGGGTTACGTTCTTGCCGTCGAGAAAATGCTCGGCATCAAACCACCGGAACGCGTCGAATACATTCGCGTGATTATGAATGAATTCACGCGCATCGTTTCGCACATGTTCGGCGGTATCGGGCAAGTGTACTCTGACCTGGGCGCGTTCTTTACGCCCATCGTCATTTACGGTTTAGAGGAACGCGAACTTGTACTCGATTTGTTCGAGTCCGCCTCGGGCTCGCGCATGATGTGCAATTACATGCGCTTTGGCGGCGTGTGGAAAGATTTGCCGGAAGGTTGGCTCGAGGTCGCGCACGAGTTGGCATTCAATCGCCTGCCGCGCGTCGCGGATGAAATGGAAACCTATCTCGTCAAGAATGAAATTTTTGACATTCGCGCGAAACATGTTGGCGTTCTGCCGCCCGACCTTGCCGTCAGTTATGGCGTTTCGGGTCCCATGCTGCGCGGTTCAGGCGTGAAATATGATGTGCGCCGCGCTGACCCGTATTCGATTTACGACCGCTTTGATTTTAATATCCCGGTTGGCACGAACGGCGACATCTATGACCGCATGTGGTGCCGCATTCAGGAAATTCGCGAGTCCATCAAAATTTTACAGCAAGCCATCAAAACAATTCCCGGCGGCGAAATTCAAGCGGGCAAAAAAGCATACTCGTTCAAAGTGCCGAAAGGCGATGTGTATGCGCACATCGAGGCGCCGCGCGGCGAATTCGGCTGGTACGTGGTGAGCGACAACAACACGACGCCGTATCGCTATCACGTGCGCGCGGGGGACTTTGTCAACCTTGCGACGATGGAGCAAATGTGCGTCGGTCACAAAATCGGTGACATGGTGGGCGTGTTAGGCAGTGTGGATATTATTATGGGGTCGGTTGATAGATAGTCACTGGACATTAGTCGTAAGTCATCAGAGTTGACTGGCGACTAGCGACGAGCGACTAACGACTAGGATCATGAAACTTTTTCCAACGGGAACCATCACGGGCATGTGGCTCGTCTTGAAGCGCTTGTTCCGTTCGTACCCGAATGATATTCAAGAAAACATGAAAGCGGGTTCGTTGTTCAAAGCGACCAGTCCGCAGGTGGCGAGCGAACGCGCGTCGGTGAATCAAAAAGGTTTGATTACGGTAGAGTACCCGGAAGTCAAACTCAAGCCGCCGGAAAATTTTCGCTTTATCCCCTTTCTCATTTACGAACCCGTTCTCGACGCCGCAGGGAAACCGATTGTGGACGCGGCGACGGGCAAAGAAGAAATCGGCGTCGAACGCTGTACCGCGTGCGGCATTTGCGCCAAAGTATGCCCGCCCCAATGTATTTGGATTGTGCGCGCGGTGGGCGATGACGGCAAGCCCAAACCGAAAGCCGCCGAGTTTTATATTGACATTGACGTTTGCATGAACTGTGGCATGTGCGCGGAATTTTGTCCGTTCGACGCGATCAAGATGGATAACGATTACGAACTCGCGGGCTATGAACGGCATGTCAATCACATTTACGATTTGCCGACGTTGATGAAATCTACGACCTATTACGAAAGCATCAAACCGACCGATTACGCGGCGGAAGAAGCGGCACGCAAGGCGAAAGAAGAAGCGAAAGCAAAAAAACCGGCGCCCGCCGCGAAACAAGCGACAGCCGCCGCAAGCGCGGCAAAAGCAGCCACACCAACGATGCAAGAGCCGCCAGCCACCGAATAAGTATGTTGAGTGTTGGAGCGCCTGCGCCCGAATTTGTCTTGAACGATGTGGATGGCAATTCACACCAATTCGACGCGCACGCGGCGCTCTTGACGCTGGCGGTTTTTTTCAAAACATCCTGCCCGACGTGTCATTACGCGTGGAGATTTTATGAGCGCTTGCACCATGCGTATAAAAATTCAGGATTGCGCGTTTTGGGCATTTCACAGCACGACGCGGAGCGAACCATCAATTATCGCGCACAGCACCACGCGACGTTTCCGCATTTGCTTGATGAAGGATTCGCCGTCTCACGCGCATACGACCCCGCGTTTGTGCCGACGGGTTTTTTGATTGACGCACAAGGCAGCATCGTCGAAATTGTCGAATCGTGGAACAGCCAAAGGTTCAATACCTTTTCGGAACACATCGCTACCCGTCTCGCGGTAACGTCACAACAAATCGTTACACCGCAGGACAATGCGGTGGAAAACAAAATTGGTTGAGGCGCAATTCACTGGCGTACATGAGTACGCAGCGCACCGTGAGTGCGAGGTAGAGTTTGGTTAGCGAGTAGAATGCAGAAATGGCAGTACGAGAAATTTTAACGTCGGAGCATCCCTCGCTTCGACAAAAAGCGAAAAAAGTAAAAAAGATTGACGGGTCCCTCCAAAAATTGATAGACGACATGATTGAAACGATGGAGGACGCACCGGGGCAGGGTTTGGCTGCGACGCAAATCGGAGTGAGCTTGCGCGTGATTGTCATTGACGCGGTGCCGGGCGTGGACGATGAAAAAGAAGAAGAACCGGTCAAACTCCAACTGATTAATCCCGAAGTGGTGGAAAAAAGCGGCGAGCAGTTTGGCGAAGAAGGTTGTCTTTCCATTCCCGGTTATGTCGGGAATGTGCGGCGCGCGCTGAATGTGACGGTCAAAGGATTGAACCGCAAGGGCAAAGAAGTCAAAATCAAAGCGTCACACAACTTGGCGCGCGCGCTGCTCCATGAAATAGACCATCTCGACGGAATTTTGTACACCGACCTTTTAGAAAAACCCGAAGACCTGTTCCGTCTCAACAGCAAAGGCGAACGCATTCCGGTATTTGAAAAACAAGAGGTCAAGCCGGAACCGATTCCGGCATAACAACACAAAGGGCGGATTGGTTCCGCCCTTTTAGTTCGCAATTTTTTCGCGCTTGGATTTGTGCGCGCAGTAATTTGTTTGACGAACGTACAGCGCAGTCGTATAATCTAACACTGCCATCACGTTGGGCTGATTCTGACGTGTCAAGGAGAAACGAGCAATGGCTGCTTTGATTCAAACCGCATCGAGCGTTTTGCGCTATCGCGGCGGCGCAGGACAATGGGCATGGGCAATCCATCGCGCCGCGGGACTCGGCGTCCTCGCCTTTTTACTGCTCCACATCATAGATATTTTCCTCGTCTCGTTTGGTCCCGCTCTGTTTAACGACCTGTTGTTCATTTACAAAGCGTGGCCCTTTCGCATCCTCGAAGTCGCACTGCTGTTCGGGCTGCTCTATCACGCGTTAAACGGCTTGCGCATCATCGTCGCCGATTTCATCCCGGTGGTTGCCAAGCGCTCCATCGCGCGCAATTTGTTCTATCTTCAAATTGTCATCACGGGCATTCTCTTTGCAATCGGCGGCGTTGTCATGTTGACCACCGCGCAAGAGGAACCGTTTGGCAACAACCCCATCCTTTCCCTTGTCGTCGTCGTGGGCATTGTCGCCTTGCCCCTCGTCATCTCACTGCTCTTTAGTTATGCGCCCACCGCGTCCACCATTCCGTTGGACACTGACGCGAGCAAAGGGAATTATCAAGACAGCATCGAAGTGATTGTGCACGGCAGACAGCGCGGACCGATGAATCGCGCCGAATTAAATATTTGGCTCTTTATGCGGATTTCGGGCTTTCTCTTGATTTTCATCGCGCTGTTTCATTTTTTCCTCATGCACTTTATCTATGGCGTGGACGCAATGGATTTCAGTTTCATCGTCGCGCGATGGACGGACCCTGTGCTGGGTTTGTTCTGGCGCGCGTATGACCTCACGCTGCTCGTTCTCGCGTTGGTGCATGGCATGTTCGGCGTGCGATATTCCATCGAAGATTATTTCCACAACCGCGCGGTCAAAGCGCTATTGCTTGGCGGCGCCGCGTTGACGGAAATCGCGCTGATTTTGATGGGCGCGTTTGTGATTTTTACATTCAATCCGGCATAGGAAACACATGGCAACCTTACACAAATTCGATGCAATTGTGGTTGGCGCAGGCGGTGCGGGATTATGGGCATCGTACGAATTGGCACGCGCAGGTGTAAACTGCGCGGTCCTCTCTAAATTGTATCCCACGCGTTCTCACACCGGAACGGCACAGGGCGGAATCGCGGCGGCGCTCGGCAACATGGAAGAAGACCATCCCGAATGGCACATGTACGATACCGTCAAGGGCGGCGATTATTTGGTGGACCAAGACGCGGCGGAAATTCTCGCCGAAGAAGCGGTGGTCACCGTCATCGAACTCGAACATATGGGCTTGCCCTTTGACCGCACGCCCGAAGGCAAAATCGAACAGCGTCGTTTCGGTGGGCACACGAAACCCGACCCGAACAATCCGGGCAAACGCATTCCCGTCATGCGCTCGTGCAAATCCTCTGACCGCACGGGACACATGATTCTGCAAACGCTGTTTCAACAAAACGTCAAACACCAAACAAAATTTTTCAACGAATTCCAAGTCCTCGATTTAGTTATCGAAGGCGGCGAATGTCGCGGCTGTGTGGCAATTGAAATTGCGACCGGCGAGATTCACATTTTTCATGCGAAAGCGGTCATTCTGGCGACGGGCGGTTTTGGGAAAATTTTCAAAGTCACCTCCAACGCGCATTCTTTGACGGGTGATTTGGTGGCAATGGCATGGCGGCGCGGCATCCCGCTCGAAGACATGGAATTTTTCCAATTCCATCCGACGGGTGTGTACGAAAAGGGCATTCTGATTTCCGAAGCGGCGCGCGGCGAAGGCGGCATTTTGTTTAACGCCCACGGCGAACGCTTTATGGAACGCCATGCGCCGAGCATGAAAGAGCTCGCCCCGCGCGACATGATTTCACGTTATATATTTGAAGAGGTGCGCGCGGGCAACGGCGTCGGTCCCAACAAAGACGCGGTGTGGCTCGATGTGCGTCCTGAAACCATTAACAAGTACAAGAGCGCACCCGGCGGCAAAAATGTCACCGCACATTATCTAGAGCAGTCCCTGCCCGACATTTTGGAATTTGTGCGGCTCTATGAAGGATTGGAGCCGATGAAAGAAATGTTTTTGATTCAGCCGACCGCGCATTATGCGATGGGCGGCATCCCTACGGATTTGGATGGACGCGTCATCGGCGACGAAACCAACAAAGTTGTAAAAGGTTTGTACGCGGCGGGCGAATGCGCGTGTGTTTCCGTTCACGGCGCGAATCGGCTCGGCACAAATTCGTTGATTGACATTCTTGTTTTCGGTCGCCGCAGTGGTCTCGATGCGGCGCGCTATGTCAAGGAAACGAAATGGGAAGACATTTCGCCCAAAGCGGATGAACTTGCCGTTTCCCAAATCGAGGGCTTGAAAAACGCAAACGGTAAAGAGTCGGTGGCGGACATTCGCAAGAAAATGCAGTTGACCATGGACCAAAAGGTCGGCGTGTTTCGCAACGGCGAAGACATGAAAGCCGCAATCGGCGCCATCAACGATTTACGCGAGGCATACCAAGAGATTTCCATTATGGACAAAGGCACCAAGTTCAACACCGATTTACTCGAAGCGCTTGAACTCGGTTACTTGCTCGACCTCGCGTATGTGACGGCGACGAGCGCGTTGAATCGCACCGAATCGCGCGGCGGGCACGCGCGCGAAGATTTTCCAACGCGCGATGATGTGAATTGGCTCAAGCACACGCTCGCGTTCAAGAGCAACGGCGGCGTGGAATTTCGATACAAGCCGGTGACGATTACAAAGTATCAACCGCAAGAGAGGAAATATTGACGGAGGACACAAGACAAAGGACAAACCAAGCTGCCTTTGTGATTGGTCATTCGTCTTTTGGCGTACGATGTGGCTTTGGCTCGGTATCGTCCTCGGCATCATCATCGGTTTAATCATCGGCATCGGCATCGGCTTTTCGTTATACGCGCGCGCGGGGACGTGGGATTAATCGTTAGATTTACGGACGGCAACATGCAACAGCTCGCGTTTTGGAAATTGGTTACTATGGACAATGCAAATGTCTTGGAACAGCTTGTTGCGCTCCTGGAAAAGAATAACATTCGCTATTGTGTCATCGGGGGCGTGGCGGTAAACGCTTACGCCGAACCGGTCATTACGCTTGACCTTGACCTGGTTATCGTCCTGAACCAAGTCGAACAGGCAGAATCACTGCTTGGCGAAACTTTTCAGGTGACACATTTCCCACATAGTTTGAATCTTTCGCAACCAAATTCCGACATTCGCATTCAGATTCAGACAGATTCGCGCTACAGCGATTTCGTTTTGCGCGCTGCGCCGAAAACCGTCTTGGGGCTCACACTTCCTGTAGCGCAAGCCGAAGATGTCTTGCAAGGAAAAATTTGGGCGGCACAAGACCCAACGCGTCCAAGAAGCAAGTACTTTAAGGACATAACTGACATTTCACGATTGCTTGACAAATTTCCAGAGTTACGCGCTCGAGTACCCAAAGACATCCTTGACATTTTGGATTCGCGCGGCGTGGCGTGAGAGACGGCAGATTGCACGACGGTGGAGTTTGACTGTTGCCCGATATTTATTGTTTTGTTGGCTTGGTAATCGGCATAGTTATCGGACTTGTCATCGGCGTGCCGATTGGAATGCGCTTGTATTGGAAGACGGGACATTGGTAAGAACCACTAACAAAATGGCTGTGCAAAAACGCTTTGCTGACGAATTCAATTGATTATTTGCATACCGCGAATTCGGTAAATTCATTTTGTTAGTGTTTCTAAGGGTTTATATGCCTCATCGAGGAGCAGCGAGTGCCACAATATCATTTCAAAATCAAACGCTATAACCCCGAGACGGACAAAAAACCGCATTGGGAAGAATACACCATCGAAGCGGACCCAACCGACCGCTTGTTGGACGGACTGAACACCATCAAGTGGTATCGCGACGGCGCCTTGACGTTCCGCCGTTCCTGCGCGCACGGCATTTGCGGCAGTGACGCGATGATGATTAACGGACAAAATCAACTCGCGTGCAAACTGATTATGAAGCAAGCCCAAAAGCAAGCACGCGGCAACAATCCGATAACGGTCGAACCATTGCGCGGTTTTCCCATTGTCAAAGACCTCGTTGTGGACATGGAAGGATTCTTTGAAAAATATCGCGCGGTCAAGCCGTTTCTCATCAATGACGAACCACCGCCCGAACGCGAACGCATCCAAAGTATCGCCGACCGCGAACGATTCGACGATACCACCAAATGTATCTTGTGCGCGGCGTGCACCACTTCCTGTCCCACATTCTGGGCGGACCGCGAATATGTGGGACCGGCGGCAATCGTACAGGCACACCGTTTTATTTTTGATTCGCGCGACGAGGGCACGGACGAACGTTTGAACATTCTCGGCGAACGCGGCGGTGTATTCACCTGCCGTTCGATTTACAATTGTGTCGAAGCGTGTCCGCGCGGCATTGATATTACCAAAGCGATTAACGAAGTAAGACAAACGCTCTTGTTTCACTCTTAAGAGGTGAACTATGCCCCTTTACGAATACCACTGTGACGCGTGTGAAAACGAATTCACAAAACGCCGCGCCATTAAAGAAGCCGACGCGCCGCTTCAATGTCCTGAATGTGAGAGCCAGAATGTCACGCGCAAACTTTCACTGTTTATCGCGTTCACCAAAAGTGATGCCGGCGCGCAGAATTTGGGCAGCGCGGGGAGCTGTGGCTGCGGCGGCGCGTGCGCGTGCGGCGGTCACTCATTTAACTAAAGAGCTTGCCACGCAAACCGCGTTTGTCATTTGATTGCCTGATGGCGTCTTTGCGTGAGAATCCTCATATCGGAGTACGTGTAATGCCTCAAGTTGATTTAACCGTCCGCGTTGGTGGCGATTCGGCTGCCGGTGGAATTGTTACCACCGGCGAAATTGTCGCCCGCATCGCGGCGTTTTCCGGTCTCGAAATTTATACGACGCGCACCATCCCCGCCGAAATCAAAGGCGGTCATGTTATGTTCCAACTGCGCGCGTCCGAAGAACCTGTTTATTCACAGGGCGACGATGTGGACGTGCTCATCGCGTTTGACCAAGAGTCCATTGATAATTATCACAGCCTCATCAAGCCAAACGGCTTTTTGATTTACAACGCGAATGACGGCAAACCGCCGGCGGAAATCGGCGAACGCATCAAACAATACGGCTTGCCCCTGAACGACCTCGCCAAACAAATCAATTTCACGCGCGGACGCAACATCATCACCATCGGCGCGATGGTCAAGTTATTCGATTTGCCGTATGACAAAGCGGTCGAAGTCGTCAAGCGCCAACTCGGACGCAAAAAAGAATTGCTCGACCAAAACTTGCTCGCGCTCAAAACGGGTTACGATTACGTTGAACAAAACATTTCACAAGAATCACCGTATCACCTGATTCCGCCGAGCGGCGGCGTCCAAGAAGAACGTCTCGTGATGAGCGGCAATCAAGCGTTGGCAATCGGCGCCATCGCGGGCGGCTGTCGTTTTTACGCGGGCTATCCGATTACGCCCGCGTCCGACATTATGGAATTTCTCGCCGCCGAATTTCCGCAAATTAACGGCACCATGATTCAAGCCGAAGATGAAATTGCTGCCATCAACATGTGCCTCGGCGGCTCGTTTGCGGGCGCGCGTTCCATGACCGCCACTTCGGGTCCCGGTGTTGCTTTGATGGTGGAAGCGTTGGGACACGCGACGATGACGGAAATCCCGGTCGTCATTGTGGATGTACAGCGCGCGGGTCCTTCGACGGGGATGCCCACCAAAGTCTCGCAAGGCGATTTGCGGCTGGCAATTTTTGGCGCGGCCGATGACGCCCCGCGCATTGTTGTCGCGCCCGTTTCGGTAGAAGACTGTTTTTACCAAATGGTCAACGCGTTTAACCTCGCGGAAAAATATCAAACGCCGCTGATTTTTTTGAGCGACCAAGACATGTCGGTCCGTGTGGTCACACTGCCGCCTTTCGACATGGAGCGTGTGAAATTGGAACCACGTTTGCTTTGGGACCCCAAGACGAGTTCCACCAATAACAACGGCGCCAGCGGAAACGGTTCCGGCACACGCGAATATCTCCGCTACAAAGTAACGGAAGATGGCATTTCACCCATGTCGCTGCCCGGAATGCCCGGCGGACAATACACTGCCGAAGGTTTAGAAAAAGCTGAAAGCGGCGCGCCAATTTACACTCCCGAAGCGCACACGCGCAATTTCCACAAACGCGCGCGCAAATTGGCAAACGCGTTGAAAGATTACGAAGCATGGAAAATGTACGAGACGTTCGGCGATATGGATGCGCCCGTCGCGATCGTGGGTTGGGGTTCTACGATTGGTCCGGTCAAAGAAGCCGTCCTCCGCGCGCAGAGCGAAGGAATGAACGTCGCAGTGCTGTATCCCAAATTGTTGTATCCCCTGCCCGTTGAACACATTGGCAGTTTCATTCAACACCGCGAAAAAATTATCGTGCCGGAATTGAATTTCACCGGACAATTTGGACGCATGTTGCAAGCACAGTTCGAGCGCGATATTGTGCACCTCACGCGTTTCGGCGGAACACCTCTCGCCGCACGCGATGTGTACGACACCATCAAGCAAGCGTATCAAGAACTAAAGGTGAAAGCATAATGTTAAGTGAACCACAAACCATTCCACTCCATTTTGATAAAGTTAATCTGAAACCGAACGACTATAAAAGTGATGTCAAACCGATTTGGTGTCCGGGCTGCGGCGACTTTGGCGTTCTCTCATCCTTTTACAAAGCCGTGTCCGAACTCGGCATCCCGCCGGAACAATTGGTCATCGCGTCCGGCATCGGCTGCTCGGGTCGGTTTCCCGCTTTCTGCAAGTCCTACGGTTTTCACGGCGTTCACGGGCGGGTGTTGCCGCTTGCGACCGGAATAAAAATGGCACGTCCCGAACTCGTCGTCTGCGCGGTCGGCGGCGACGGGGACGCGTTTTCTATCGGCATGGGACATTTTCCACATGCCGCGCGCCGCAACGTGGACATTACCTATATCGTGATGGACAATGAAATCTACGGGCTGACCAAAGGACAGGCATCGCCAACTTCACCGCTCGGTCTGGAGAAAAAATCCACGCCGTACGGGAATGTGGACAAACCGTTGAATCCATTAATGCTCGCGCTCGCCTCAGGCGCAACGTGGGTTGGACGCGGTTTTTCCTCCAAGCCAAAAGAAATGACGGAACTTGTCAAACAAGCCATCACGCATAAAGGGTTCTCCTTTTTGCAAATCTATTCGCCGTGCGTGACCTTCTATGACACGTACGACCACTTCAAGCAAGTGACCAAGCCACTGCCTGCCGACCACAATCCAAGCGACAAAGGTTCGGCAATGAAATATGCAATGGATGACGAGAATTTATTTCTCGGCATATATTATCAAGAAGACCGCCCAACGTATGACGATGCCTACAGCGGCATTCGCCAAAAAGCAACCAAAGGCGCATACTCGCTCGAACAAGTGATGGGCAAATACCGACGGTAATCACACATTAGCACGAATTAGAAAGAGGAATGGATTTACGCATTCCTCTTTTTTCTTTATAATTCACCTTACGCATGTCATTTCGAACCCCTCAATCCTTCGGGGTAAACTCTGTGAGAAATCTCAGTTTTTTCCACCGAGATTTCTCGCCAGACCGCTCGAAATGACAATTCTGCGTAACATGAGTTTATAATTCAAACATGCCATCGCCATTTCCGGGCATGGACCCGTATATCGAAGACCCCGAAGTGTGGAGTGATTTTCACGCTAGACTTGCCGCAGAGATTAGCGCGGACTTGAACACACAAATTCAGCCGCACTATGTCGCGCGCTTGACTCCGCGCGTCACGTACGAAATTATTGAGATTGCCGAAAAGCGCGGCGTCATTCCTGATGTGGCAGTGTGGGAACGTCCCGAACCTACGGGCATGGGTGGAGTTGCCGCCATTGCGATTACCCGGGCACCCGTTAGCAGCGCCGTCGCGCTTGAACTTCCGCTTGAATTGTTCACTATCGAAATTCGCGAAATCAAAAATATGCGTCTAGTGACGGCAATTGAAATTTTGTCGCCTGTCAACAAACAACCGCGTCACGAAGCATACGAGGATTATCAGCGCAAACGCCGCGCGTTATTGCGTTCCATCACCCACTTGATTGAAATTGATTTTTTGCGCGGCGGCACGCGTCCGCCTTTGGCAGAGCCGGTCCCGCCTGCGCCGTATTATGTGATGGTGAGCCGCGAGAACAAACGACCGCGCGTGGACGTGTGGCCCATTCAACTTCAAGACGAATTGCCTGTCTTGCCTGTGCCGCTGCTCCAACCAGACCCGGATGCAAAATTGGATTTGAACTCAGTTCTCGCCAATGTGTATACACGCGGCGGTTACGCCACCATCATTGATTACAAACAACCGCCGCCGCCGCCGCCTCTATCCGAAAGCGAATCACAGTACGTTGATGCGCTTTTGAAACCATTACGCCAAAATGTCTAATCTATCTCAACCGATTGACCTAGTCCCCGCTCCACCAAAGCGCCATCCCGAATGGATTCGCGTGCGCGCGCCGTTTGGCGAAGAATACACGCGCTTGAAAGCGCTCGTCCGCACGCTCGAATTGAACACTGTTTGCCAAGAGGCAATGTGTCCGAATCTCGGCGAATGTTGGGGTGCGGGAACGCTGACGATTATGATTCTCGGCGACACCTGCACGCGCGCATGCCGCTTTTGCGCGGTGACGACGGGGAACCCGCGCGGCATAGTGGATGTGGATGAACCGCGCCGCGTTGCAGAAGCCATCGCCGCGCTCGATTTGAAGTACGTCGTCATCACGAGCGTTGACCGCGATGATTTGCCCGACGGCGGCGCGGGCATTTTTGCCCAAACTATACGCGAAATCAAGGAACGCACCCCGCGCACCATTGTCGAAGTTCTCACCCCCGATTTTTCGGGCAACGCGCAATGGATGAAAAAAATCGTGGACGCGCAGCCCGAAGTCATCGCGCAAAATATCGAAACGGTAAAGCGTCTCACGTACATGGTGCGTGACCGCCGCGCGGGCTACGAACAAACCTTAAAGATTTTGCGCGCGGTCAAAGAGATGGATGCGACGCGCAAAACAAAAAGCGCGCTTCTGTTGGGTTTTGGCGAAACAACCGACGAGGTGTTGGAAACGATGCGCGATTTGCGCGCGCATCACGTTGACTTGCTTTCGATTGGACAATATCTCCGCCCCACCGACAAACGCCGTCACTATCCGCTCGTCGAGTACATTCATCCCGACGTGTTCAATTATTTAAAAGAGGAAGGGATGAAGATGGGATACACCTACATCGCCTCGGGTCCGCTGGTGCGAAGTTCGTACAAGGCGTATGAAGCGGCGCAGTTGTTTGGATAGTCAAATGCCGCATATTGCGTCGTTGGAATTTGCAAGTACATGGAGGAGACCACGATGAGCGACGAACAGATGGCACATGAGACAAAAGGTGTTACGGTGGAGCGGCTGGCAGCGCTTGACCTTGGTCCTGAAATCGAGGGCATGGCAGGGCGTCAACTTGGGATGCGAATGGTGACGATTGAACCCGGCGGGGTCTTTGGACCGCTTCACGACCATATAGACAGCCCCGGCATGGTCTACATTCTGCAAGGAACGATTACGGACCATCGAAATGGAGTGGCAAAGGAATATGGACCGGGAGTGGGCTGGCCGGAGGACAAGAACACCTTGCACTGGCTCGAGAATAGAGGAACTATTCCGGCGGTAGAGGTCTCTGTTGATTTGGTCAAACAACCGTAAGCGCAGTCCCGACATTTGCCCCGGTCGCCGCCCAACAAACGGCTGGGACGTCGGGCAACACAATCAATGGATGAGTCAAAGCAGCGTTATCTCGCGTGGTTGCCAGACCTGCCGCGATGGGTGGAAACGCGCGATCTCTTGTCATGCGAGAGCGCGATTTTGCAAGAGAATGCGACGCAGAGCGGCTTTGTTGTCTGGCGTCAAGACGACGACTTGGGTTCCATAGTTGGCGAACCAAACCACGAGGGCATCCTCCGAGCAGCCGACTGCGTATCAGAGCTTCTTGCTTTTGCAGAGAACATCGAGCCAGTGCGCGCCCTACTTGCCAATTATCGGGCAGAGTCCGCGACTATCTTTTCTGCTCCGGCACAATTGCCGCCATCACTGCCGCATCCATGCCGCCAGATTCTTTATGCCGAGATTGCGTTGCAGCAACACTTGCCAGCCGAGCTCTTGAAAGAGCTATCAGACGTGGCACAAAACGAAGGGACAATCGTTGCCGCATTTGACGGTACGCTGCCCGTCGCCTTTGCCTATGTCGCGTCCGAGACGGAAACTCTCTGGGATGTATCAATTGACACCATCGAGAGCCATCGTCGTAGAGGTTACGCTTCAGCCGCCGTCGTCGCGCTCATGCACTTGATGAAGCAGAGAGCCAAGACAGCGGTGTGGGGCGCCCTGGCAAGCAATTCAGCATCATACAACTTGGCTAAGCGTTTGGGCTTTGTCGAGGTTGACACGCTGTGGGTCCTCTCTCGCAATGCTGCGTAACAAAAGCGGTGAACTGTCAACAAGTGGTCGCGCCTAACGCGTACGTTCCATATCCGCGACGTTAGCCCAAAACGCAAAGCAGGCACCATGAACCTCAATCGCACAAAACTCCAACAAGATATTCACGACCTTTACAATCGCGAACACGCCCAGATGGGCGAACGCGGCACGCTTGAACGTTTGGAACGCGCGCGCGAATGGAACCTCGCGCCGACTTTGCAAAACGGCGGCGTACTCGTTTTCCCGCACGCGGGCGTTCTCGATTGCGGGCATCAGATTGCCGCGTGCGTGAACGCCGCGCTCGACAGCGGCGCAGACCGCGTGATTGTTGTGAGCGTCTTGCACGCGTTCACGGATGAAATGGAAGACGCGCGTATTCGCGTCGCGAACGGCGAGGACCCCGCACTGTTTCCGTTTTGGGGCATTCAAGGACCGGGAATTGATTGGCGCAACGAATGGGAGGGCGACCACGCGCTCATGAGTTGGCGGCATTTTTGGAACGCGGAGACAAAACGACGCGGCATCAAAGGTCCCAAAGTGATTGAACGCTATCCGTATCTCGCGGGCGGACATCCCGAACGCTTGCCGGGGATTGACGAACTCGCGCGTCTCGCCGAAAACGCGGTCATCGTCTCCACCGCCGACGCGTTTCATCACGGCATCGGTTACGGCACGCCGCCCGCAGAATCATTGCATCCGCACGAAGGCGGCTTGGAACTCGCGCGCGAAAAAATTCAAGAAGGCATGGATACGCTCGCACGCGGCGATTATTGGGGCTATAACCAACATTGCGTGCAGTGGAAAAGCGACGCGCGCGACGCGGGACAAGTGTTTCGCTATGTGCGCGGCGAAATGCGCGGACAGATTTTGGATTTGACGTACAGCGACGCGTCTGACTTGTATCAAAAACCAAAACCCACTTGGGTCGCCGCCGCGCTGATGGAATGGCAAAAAACATAAAACAAAAATCCGCCCTCATCGGACGGATTTTTTCGTTCAACATGTTTTCATGATTCGCTAATCGTAACTTGATTCATCACATCACCCTGTCGAATCGCATCCACCACATCTGCTCCGCTCACCACTTTACCAAAGACGGTGTGCTTGTTGTTCAAATGCGGCTGCGGCGAATGGGTGATAAAAAATTGGCTGCCGTTTGTGTTCGGTCCCGCATTCGCCATCGAAATCACTTTGGCTTCGTGCTTGAGCGGGTTGCCCGTGAATTCATCTTCAAAGCGATAACCGGGTCCGCCGCTGCCCGTGCCCGTCGGGTCGCCGCCTTGAATCATGAAATTGGAAATGACGCGATGAAATTTTACGCCGTCATAAAATCCTTGCCGCGCGAGAAAAACGAAATTGTTCACCGTTTTCGGCGCGTACTGCGGATACAATTCCAACTCTATTGTCCCTTTGTTCGTTTCAATCGCGGCGCGGTAATTCTTTTTGGCGTCAAGCTCCATCGCGGGCGGATTCTTCCACTGCTGTGCCATTGGTTTTCCTTTCCGATATAGAATAAACTGCGTTCGCCATTATAGCACCAACAGATTACCCATTCGTTTTCGGGAACCGCTGCCATATACTTATGCTCTCGAAACCTGCGCTCGCCGATGAAACAATTCGCGCGTGCCTGCTTCAAGACTATGCAATTGAAACGCGCGCGCTCGATTATCTCGCGCTCGGCAATGACACTTACGCGGGGGTCTATCGCGTCGTGGACGCACACGGGCAAACTTTTTTCCTCAAAGCAAAACGCGACCGCGTCGCGCGCGTGTCTCTCACCCTGCCGTACGCCCTGCGCGCGCGCGGTTTGAGCTGCGTTGTCGCGCCACTGCCTACACGGACGCATGAGCTGTGCGCGTTATGCGCTGACTATACGCTGATTCTCTATCCGTTCGTGCGCGGCGAAAATGGCTTTCGGCGGATGCTGTCGCCCGCGCAGTGGCGCGCATACGGCAGCTTCCTCCGACAGCTTCATGCTGTGTCGCTTCCCGCCGCCCTCGCCTCCGCAATCCCGCGCGAAAAATTTGCGCCAGAATGGGGCGCGTTGCGCGACGCGTTGGAAGCGAAAATCGACGCGGGCGATTTTGAATCCGAACCGCAGCGTGTCCTCGCCGCGCAGTGGCGCAATCAAGAGCGCGTGATTCAAACGCTCGCCGCGCGCACGCACGAATTGGCGGAACAACTCGGCGCCGGGTCTCACGAATTTGTTCTTTGTCACGCCGATATTCACACGGGCAACGTGTTGGTGGGGGACGATGGGCAACTCTCGATTGTAGATTGGGACCAACCAATTTTCGCGCCGCGCGAGCGTGACCTTTTTTTTGTGATTGATTCCGTTATCGGGTTCCCGCACACGCGCGCGCAGCAAGAACTTTTTTTTCAAGGATACGGCGCAGTTGAAATCAACGCCGCCGCGCTCGCGTACTATCGCTGTGATTGGGCAATGTACGACATTTGCGAATTTGCCGCGCGCGTCATGCTCTTGCCCGATGTGACAGAGGAAATACAAGCCGATGCCTCCAGATGGTTCAACGTCCAATTCGAGCCCAACGGGATGGTCGAGTTGGCGCTTGGCGCGCCCGCGCCGTAACTCAAGCGAGGTTCAGCGCGTGCGTGCTCACTTTCCGGGCTTGAATTCACTTCGCTTTTACGCCGCACTGTGTGTGGTCATTTCGCATTTGGAAAATCAATTTGACACCCCACCTTGGTTCGCGCACATCATTTCGTGGTTGACATTGGATGCGCAGAGCGCGGTGAAATTTTTCTTTGTTCTGAGCGGATTTCTCATCACCTATCTTTTGCTCGCCGAACGTTCAGCCAATGGTAAAATCAACATTCGCGCGTTCTACCTTCGTCGCGCGCGTCGAATATTGCCGTTGTATTATCTGACTGTTTTCATTGGGTTGAGTTTACTGGTATGGTTGCACGGCACGCAGAATCTTTTTGCTGTGATTTCCCCGGGCACAGTTCTCGCCCTTTTCTTGCTGTTTCCGAACCTGACGAGTCTCGCGCCACCGCTGCTTCACTTGTGGACGATTGGCGTCGAAGAACAGTATTATTTCGTTTGGCCGTGGCTCACGCGCCGCACGCGCGTTTTGCTTCAAGCCATTGGCGGAATTCTCTTGCTCAAAATTCTGCTGACCGTTATCGTTTCGCAAATGGGAATTCCGGGGATGTCGCTTATCCTTCAAGGATTGCGGTTTGAATGTATGGCGCTGGGTAGTTTCGTCGCGTGGCTCTATTTCGAAAAACATCGCGTCTTGCTGCAGATCTATCATCCCGCCGCGCAGCTCGCCGCGTTCGGAATTATTACCTCTTTTATCCTGATTGAAATTCCCTTGTCCCTGCCGGGTGAATTGATTTCCGCATGTGCGTTTGCGGTCCTCATTCTCAATGTAGCGACGAACCCGCATAGTCTCCTCCGACTCAATCAGCCGCTCACGGAAAATTTGGGAAAAATCAGTTACGGCATTTACATGTATCATTTCCCGGTAATATTTTTGTGCGTGATTGTCTTTGGTGCGACACATCTTGCGGAGCAACCGTGGTATCCCATCGAACTGTATGGCGCGACCTTGAGCGGCACTCTGGTCGTCGCGGCGATTTCGTACCGCTGGTTCGAGCAACCGATTCTACAATTTCAACGCTCCGCACGCCTCCAAACCATACCCGAACCTGCGCGGCACGCAAACAAATGATTACCGGAGGAATTTCATGATTGCAAGAATTTGGCACGGACGCGTTCCCACACCCAAAGCGCACGCGTATCGCGAATTACTCAACAGACTCGCCATCCCCAATTATCGAGCCATTGACGGAAATCTCAATGTCTATATTCTCGAACGCGCAGACGGCGACGTAACCCATTTCATTACACTGACCTTTTGGCGCGATATGGACTCGATCAAACAATTCGCAGGCGAGAATGCAGAGACTGCAAAATACTATCCCGAAGATTCTGCGTTTTTGATTGAATTTGAACCGACGGTCCTTCATTACGAAATCGTGGGGCAAGCGCACTAAATATCCGTGCGAGGAAAAATCCATGGCAGACGCGCGCGTTGAAACGATTATCAATTATTACGAACTTGGCGATGGACTCGTCTCGAGCGGGCAACCATCGCCTGACGAATTTGCCGCGATTCGCGACGCGGGCTATCAAGTCATTATCAATCTCGTGCCCACCGACGCGCAAATGGCGCTGGCAGGCGAAAAAGAGATTGTCGAACATCTAGGCATGGAATACATTCACATCCCCGTCATTTGGGATTCGCCGCAAGCGAGCGACATTGAAAAATTTTTCCACGCCATGCAAACTCATCGCGACAAAAAAGTTTTCGTCCACTGCGAAGTAAATTACCGCGCGTCGTCGTTTCTCTATTTGTACCGCCGCAAATTTCTCGGCGTGGACGAAAAACAAGCGCGTCAAGACTTGCAATGGATTTGGGCGCCAAATCCAACGTGGAAACAATTCATTCAAGACATAGAATCCGCCTTTTAGTGTCCGCAGGGACACTTGGCATTCTCGTTGCCGCGATTTCAATCGCCCATACATGGAAACAATTCATTCAAGACATAGAATCCGCCTTTTAGTGTCCGCAGGGACACTTGGCATTCTCGTTGCCGCGATTTCAATCGCCCATACATGGAAACAATTCATTCAGAACATGAAATCCGCCTTTTAGTGTCCGCAGGGACACTTGGCATTCTCGTTGCCGCGATTTCAATCGCCCAACCGATTTCAATCGCCCGAACTTATGAACACCAAAGATAAAATCGTCACCAACTGGCTCCCGCGCTACACGGGCGTACCGCTCAAGGAATTTGGCAGCCATATTCTCCTCGTCAATTTCATCAACTATGTGCGAATGTTTGCCGAATGGAATGAGGTGCCGATTCGCGGCTTGGACCGTCCGATGCAAACAGCGACGGCAAACAACATCACCATTATCAATTTTGGCATGGGCAGCGCGAATGCCGCAACCGTTATGGATTTGTTGAGCGCGATTAAACCAAAGGCATGTTTGTTTCTCGGCAAATGCGGCGGACTGAAAAAGAAAAATCAAGTGGGCGATTTGATTTTGCCGATTGCGGCAATTCGCGGCGAAGGCGCGTCCAACGATTATTTCCCGCCCGAAGTGCCCGCGCTGCCCGCTTTCAGTTTGCAAAAAGCCGTGTCCAACACCATCAAATTTCACGAGCGCGATTATTGGACCGGCACCGTATATACCACCAACCGCCGCGTGTGGGAACACGACGAGCCATTCAAAAGTTACTTGCGCCGTCTGCGCGTCATGGCAATTGACATGGAGACCGCGACCATTTTTATTGTCGGCTTTGCCAATTCCATTCCCACCGGCGCGCTGCTGCTCGTCTCCGACCAGCCCATGACGCCCGACGGTGTAAAAACCGAAGCGAGTGATACGCGCGTGACGAACGAGTTTGTCGAATCACATTTGCTCATCGGCATCAATTCGTTGAACGAACTCATCAACAAAGGACTGTCCGTAAAACACCTGCGCTTCTAACCGGGTGTAGTTCACTTTGGCGACAACGCGTGGCAGTCAACGCAGGTTAACTTGGCTTTGGATTGCTGCGATTTCGAATCGCTCGAAACCGCGTTGTTTGACACGCGCGCGCGTTCCAGTACAATTCGTTTGTACATGCCCGACAAAATTATCCTGCGCGGCGCGCAATTTCACGGCAAGCACGGCGTTTCGCCCGAAGAACGTATCGTCGGCGGGCGCATCATCGTGGACGTGGAAATCGAATATGACCTCACCCGCGCGGGCATCAGCGACACCATCGAGGAAACAATCAGTTATTCGTCTGTATTCAAAGTCATTCGCGCGCT
This sequence comes from Chloroflexota bacterium, assembly GCA_029778615.1. Classification (GTDB taxonomy): domain Bacteria; phylum Chloroflexota; class Anaerolineae; order UBA4142; family SHND01; genus SHND01. The sequence goes on from JAKOPZ010000072.1 coordinate 25,995, forward strand.
CGTAGAAGAAACGGAATCGCTTTTGCTGGAAGGACTGGCGCAAAAAATCGCGGCGGCGCTGCTCGAAAATTTTCCAATGGACGCGGTGACCGTCAACGTTCGCAAACAACCCCCGCCCATTCGCGGCGTCGTCGAATCGGCAGGCGTCGAAATTCGGCGCACGCGCGTCAAGAGATTGGAGACTAGAGATTGACATTTGACGTGAGTTTTCTGCGTCTCCAGTCTCTAGTCTCCAATCTCGCCCCATATGTCTCAACAAAAATTATCCGTCGGCGACCCCGCACCGGATTTCAAATTACGCGGCGTCATCACCAAACCCGAAGTCAAACGCGTAGACGTACAACTGAGCGATTATCGCGGCACGCAGAATGTCGTCATCGCGTTTCATCCGTTCGCCTTTACCGCGACCTGAGACCGCCAAATTCCCGCAATGGAAGCGTTTGCCGAAGACTTTGTGGGATTACACAGCCAAGTTTTGGCTGTCTCGTGTGACCCGGTGAGTTCCAAAGAAGCGTGGGGCAAATGGCTCGGCGGCATTTCGTATCCACTCGTCTCTGATTTCTGGCCCCATGGCGAAATGTCAACCAAGTACGGTGTGTTCAATCTCGAATTCGGTCGCCCCGACCGTTCTTTTTTTATTGTGGACAAACAAGGCATCCTTCGTTGGGTCAAAATCTTCAAGCCCGGCGAATTACCGGACGTTGTACAAGTGTTGGACGCGCTGCGCGAAATGACAAATGACGAGTAGCGCGCGTACAGCAATTTATTTTTTCCCTTTGTCATCAGCCATCCGTCAAATGCGTTCCGTCTCCCTTTTCAACTTGGATGTCGTTCCGTATGCCGACGCACTCGCGCGGCAGCACCAAATCGTTGACGCGCGCAAAGGCGGCGCGGGCGAGGATACCCTGCTCTTGCTTGAACACAATCCCGTGTTCACACTGGGACGCAACGCGCAGCCCCAACACATTCTCGCGTCACGCGAATTTTTGGAAACCATCGGCATCGAAATCCATCGCGTCGAACGCGGCGGCGATGTGACGTATCACGGACCCGGACAGCTCGTCGGGTATCCGATTCTCGATTTGCGAAATTTCCGCATGGACGTTGGGTGGTACGTGCGCGCGCTCGAAGACGTTTTGATTCAAACGCTCAACAGTTACGGACTCGACGCGCACCGCGCGGGCTTGAACGAAAACGGCAAACGCGATTCCAAACTTGTCGGCGTGTGGGTCGAAAATCCAACCGACGACGCGCTCGAAAAAAAATTGCAGCCCGAAGCCAAAATCGCGCAAATCGGCGCGCGCATCGAACAATGGATTACGTATCACGGCTTGGCGTTGAACGTTGACCCGAACATGGCGCATTTTCAATTCATCGTCCCGTGCGGCATTCCCGACAAACCTGTCACATCGCTCGCACGCGCGTTGAAAAAAAATGTTTCGATGGACGATGTGCGCGCCCGCGTCGCCCGCGCGTTTGAAAATGTGTTTGATGTCGAATTGCGCGTTTCGCATCTCGTACAAGCACAAGGTGTTGTTCCTACGTTTCATGTTTGATGGACAACGCAAGCGCGCGTTGGGACAGGACGAATGAAAAAACGCGCATGGGTCTGCTTACTCGCCTGCGCGTTCATGCTATACAGCTGTACGCCAAACCCGTCACAAACCTTATCACCGACCATGACACCTGCCACAACTCCAAACGTTAACGTCTCTGCGGCTGCGCTCAAGAATCAAAACAATCTTATCCCGCGCCCGCAATCGCGGGTGCCCGCGCCGGGCATGTTTGTTTTGACTGCGACCACCGCGCTCCAAGTTCAAACCGGCAATGCGGAACTGAAACGCATCGCCGACGCGTTCGCCGCACCCCTGCGCCGCGCCACCGGATTCCCGCTGCCTGTTTCTTTGGGCGACGACGCGCGCGGCAATTTCCTATTCACTCTCGTTGACGACCCCACGTTGGGCGATGAAGGATACGAACTACGCGTCACAGCGGATGGCGTCGCACTGCGCGCACACAAACCCGCCGGGATTTTTTACGGCACCCAAACCCTGCGCCAACTTTTGCCCGCGCCCGTCGAACAAGCCACACTGCAAACCGGTGCGTGGGACATCGCGGCGGGGACAATCCGCGATGTGCCGCGTTTCGTCTGGCGCGGCACAATGCTTGATATCGCGCGTCATTTTTTCAAAGTGCAAGATGTCAAGCGTTACATTGACGTTTTGGCGTACTATAAATTGAATCGCCTGCACTTGCATTTATCGGACGACCAAGGTTGGCGCATCGAAATCAAATCGTGGGACAGACTCGCAACGCATGGCGGCAGCACCGCCGTTGGCGGCGCACCGGGCGGCTATTACACCCAAGACGAATATCGCGACCTCGTGAACTATGCGGCGGAGCGATGTATTCAAATCATTCCCGAAATTGAAATGCCCGGGCATTCGAATGCCGCGCTCGCTTCTTATGCGGAATTGAACGCGGACGAAACCGCGCGCAGCGTGTACACAGGCACCGATGTCGGTTTCAGTTCACTAGCCATTGACCAAGCCAACACGTATCAATTTGTTGACGATGTGATTCGCGAACTCGCCGCGCTGACGCCCGCGCCGTACATTCACATTGGCGGTGATGAAGCACATTCCACACCCGATGACGCGTACATTCGTTTTATCGAGCGCGTCGAAAAAATTGTTCACGCGCACGGGAAACAAATGATTGGCTGGGAGGAAATTGCGCGCGCGAACCTTTCGCCGACGACGCTGATGCAGCAGTGGAAGAGCGATGCGGTTGCCGACGCGGTGAAACGGGGCGCGCGCGTGATTCTGTCCCCCGCCTCCAAAGTGTATCTCGACATGAAATACGACCCGTCAACCAAATTGGGCTTGGATTGGGCGGGCATTGTGGATGTGAAAACTTCGTACGCGTGGGAACCGAGCACCGAAATCGCGGGCGTGGCAGAAAGCGACATTGTCGGGCTCGAAGCGCCGCTGTGGTCTGAAACACTCGTCACGCGCGCCGATATCGAATACATGGCGTTCCCGCGCCTCATCGGGATTGCCGAAATCGGCTGGTCGCCGGAAAAAAATCGCGCGTGGGACGAATACAAAAATCGGCTTGCCTCACACGGCGCGCGCTTGCGGGCGATGGGCGTCAATTATTTTGCGTCGCCGCAAGTGCCGTGGGAATAAAACACAATGTCCGTGCCGACACTTGAAACCGAACGCCTTGTCCTCCGCGCGTTCACCCTCGCGGATGCGAAACGCGTACAAGAGCTCGCGGGCGCGTTTGAAATCGCCGACACGACGGGACACATGCCGCATCCTTATCTCGACGGCATGGCAGAAGAATGGATTCAATCGCTCGACGACGAGTTCAAGCACGGCGACGGCGCGACCTTTGCAATGACCCAACGCGCGAGCGGCGAATTGATGGGCGCCATTGGCTTGACGATTTCGCAACACAATCAGCGCGCGGAAATGGGCTATTGGATTGGCGTGCCGTACTGGAATCACGGTTACACGAGCGAAGCCGCGCGCGCCGTGGTGCAATTCGCGTTTCAAGAATTGAAATTGAATCGCGTCTACGCGTCGCACTTTTCGCGCAATCCTGCATCCGGACGCGTGATGCAAAAAATCGGTATGCAGTACGAAGGCACGCTGCGTGAACATTTTGTGCGCTGGGCAGAGCCCGAAGATTTGGTGTATTACGGAATTCTGAAAAGTGAGTGGCAGCGTTCGGCAGATTTGTAATTTGTCGTTCACAGTGAACAATTCCAAATTTGTCCAATAGGAGAACCAACATGTCATATGACCCAACAGGACTCGACCCCCAACGCACGATCAACGATTTAAAAGAATTGCGCGCGCTCACGGGCGATGAAAATGGCGCGCAGCGCGTCGCGTTCTCCGACATGTGGGTTACGGCGCGCCAATTTATGCGCGACAAACTTGCCGACTTGCCCATCGAAGTCGAAGTGGACGAAGCGGGCAATCAATGGGCAACGCTCGTCGGCAAATCCGACGACGCGTTGTTAATCGGCGGACACATTGACTCGGTGCCGAATGGGGGCTGGCTCGATGGCAGTTTAAATTTGCTCGCGGGCGTTCAAGTGATGCGCCACCTCGCGTCACAAGGCACGCCGCCCGTGACCATTCGTCTCGTTGATTGGGCGGATGAAGAAGGCGCGCGGTTCGGGCGTTCGCTGTTCGGTTCGTCAGCGGTTTCGGGGCACATGAATCCCGACGACTTGCGAAACCTCCAAGACAAAGACGGCATTCGTCTGCAAGACGCGCTCGAACGCGTCGGCGTGAACCTTGACCGCGCGCTCGACGCCAAGAAACAATTGCAAAACGCGAAAGCGTATTTGGAATTGCACATCGAACAAGGTCCCGTTCTCGAAACTATGAACTTGCCGCTCGGCACCGTGTTGGGAACATTTGGCGTCGAACGGCATTCGATTCGTTTTGTCGGACAAGCCGCGCACGCGGGTTCGACGCCGATGCACTTGCGACGCGACGCGCTCGCCGCGTGCGCGAAACTCGAACTCGAAATCCGCGAAATCGCCAAACGCAACGGCGGCGTCTGCACGATGGGACGCGTCGAAACGAAACCGGGCATCGTCACGTCCGTTGTCGAAACATGCGATTGCTTGCTCGACCAACGCCATCTCGACGCGGACGCGCTGGCGAAAATGCTCCAAGAGGCAAAAGACGCGAGCGAAAAATTCGCGCAGCAAGAAAACGTGAGCGTCGCGTGGACGCGCCTTTGGCAAATCGAACCGATTCTGTTCAACGAAGACTTGCGCAAAATGACCGACGAGGCGATTCAAGAAACAGCGGGCGCGAGTCATCGCCTGCCGAGCGGTCCGCTGCACGACGCCGCCGAAGTTGCGCGCGCGGGCGTGCCAACGGTGATGTTATTTGTGCAATCGCTGCGCGGGTTGTCGCACACGAAACTCGAAGACACCAAACCAGAACATTTGGTAATGAGCGTGGAAGCGTTGGACCGTCTTGCCTTCAAGACGATAGAGTGGATGCAAAAAGGATAAACATGGTGACGAATTTCTGTAGCGCGTTCGGGGAACGCATAAATTCGTCACTGCAAATTCCATGAAATTCGCTGCGTTTGATTTGGAAATCGCGAAAGCGTTTCCCGACGGCGGTCACTGGAAAGATTCCGCGCCGTTGGGAATTACCTGCGCCGCGCTCGCGTTGAGCGACGCGGACGAACCGCGTTTTTTTCACGCCGCGCCGCAATTGTCGCGCGCCGCGTGCGGCGAACTTGTGCGCGAATTGCAGCGCGTGGTAAACGACGGTTACACGCTCGTTACGTGGAACGGCACCGCGTTTGATTTTGCCGTGCTCGCGGAAGAATCGGACCTGCCGCGCGAATGCGCGGAACTCGCGCTCGCACATGTGGACTTGATGCTGATTGTGACATTCAAGCGCGGACATTATTTGGGATTACAAAAAGCGTTGCTCGGCGCGGGCATTACGGGCAAACTACAGGCGGTAACGTTGAACGACGGCACGCGCCTTTACGAAATGAGCGGCAAGCACGCGCCCGAACTTTGGGCAAAGGGTGAATACAACGCGGTGCTGAGTTATCTGCGCGAGGATGTGATGCCGCTCTTGCAGCTCGCTAACATTGTTTGGCAGACGAAACAAATTCGCTGGACAAGCAATCAAGGCAAACCCGCCGCGCTCGCGGTCGAAAAATTATGGTGCGTGCGCGAATGTTTCGCGTTTCCCCTGCCCGATACGGCATGGATGAAAACGGAACCCGCACAGCGCGAAAAATTTGTCGAATGGATGCCGCCGCTCGACGGATATTTTCCCCCGCCCGCGCCCGCACAACGCGACGTGCGCGAGCTGCCGTTATTTGCTTACGCGGCAGAGAGCGCATACTGGCGTGCGTTTCGCGCGGCGTTACGCGCGCACAAGGAGCAAAGAAAATGAGTGTGGAAATTGGCGACCAGGCACCGGATTTCAAGTTAAAGAGCGACAGCGGCGAGGATGTCAAGCTTTCTGCGTTCAGAGGAAAAAAAGTTGTCTTGTATTTTTATCCCGAAGATGATACGCCGGGCTGCACAAAACAAGCATGTGACTTTCGCGACAATTTTGCCGCGCTGCAAGGCGCTCATGCCGTCGTGTTGGGCGTCAGCCCCGACAGCATTGAATCGCATGTGAAATTCAAAAAGAAATATGATTTGAATTTTCCACTGCTCTCCGACCCCGACCACAAGGTCGCGGAAAAATATGGCGCGTGGGGCGAAAAAAATAATTACGGCAAAAAATATATTGGCTTGATTCGCAGTCACTTTGTGATTGACGAGAAGGGGAAACTCATTGACGTGCGCCGCCGCGTTTCCTCCAAAGACAGTATGCGGCTCGCGCTCGAAGCATTGACGAAATCTGCCGCGCGCTAATGCGTTCGCCGCTACGTTTGACCCTCACCAATTCGCAAGCCGCCCTGCACGATGCGTTCGTGCGCGACCTCTCGCAGTGGCTGGCAAGGCGCCTGGACCTCAAGATTGAATTTGTCGCGGATACCGCGTGGGACGAACGCGAAGCGCGGCTCGATGCGGGGGAAATTGATTTGGGCTGGATTTGCGGCGCGCCGTACGTGGAAAAAATCGCGCGCGGCGTGCCGCTCAAAATTCTCGCCGCGCCCGTGATGGTACGGCCGCGCTATCAAAATCGCCCCGTGTATTTTTCCGATGTGGTTGTCCGCGCGGATTCCAAATACAAAACGTTCGACGATTTACGCGGCGCGCGCTGGGCGTACAACGAACCGCATTCACATTCGGGCTACCATGCGGTGCGCTATTTCTTGAGCACGCGCAATCTGGACCAAGATTTTTTTCGAGAGGTCATCGCGTCCGGCGCGCACCAAAATTCAATACAAATGATTTTGGATGCAAGCGCGGATGCTTCGGCAATTGACAGCACTGTTTTGGAGCTGCTGTTGGCGCAAGACAAATCGCTCGCCCGGCGCGTGCGTGTCGTCGAATCCATTGGTCCAAGTCCCATGCCGCCATTTGTCAGCGGCGCGCACGTTAGCGCAGAAATACGCGCGCAGATTCAAAATGCGTTGATGGAAATGGCACAAGACGCGCGAGGTCAAGAAATTCTGCGAGGCGCTCACATGGCGCGCCTCGCGTGTGTCGGCGATGCGGACTATGACACGATACGCGCGATGCTGCGCGCGGCGGAGGGCATTTCACTATGACGCGCGCGGACAGGCACACAATGCAAGACCACCGTTTGATGCGGCGCATGTTTTGAGATTTTTACGCGGCGTCGCTGAATCCCCAAATCTTTTTTCTTCCAGAAATCCAACACACGATACGCACGCGCATCGGGCAACCTAATCGTCGTCGTGCGCGTGCGGTTGCTCCAATTCAGCGCGGCAAGAATCCACGTTCCATCGTCGCGTTTCAATTCTAATTCCGACGGCTGTGCGTCGCGCTCGGAAAACCAACGGCGCACGCGCGCGGTGTGCTCCAGTGCGGGCAATATTCGCGCCAACTCGCGCCACGACGCCGCGTCCAACATGGTCAGATTGTCACTGTCCAACAACACCGAGCCCGCGAGCGCGGCAATGCTGGCTAACGTCCGCGTTTCGTTTTGCGTCATTGCGTTCAAATCGCCGCGCCGCCGCACCATGACGCAATCGGGGTCATTCAACCACCAACGTTGATTGAACGGCGCGCGCAGCAGCGTGTTTTGTACCGCGTGTTGTGTGGACACTGCACCGCCGTTCGCGGGGTCGGCAGGTGCCCACGTGAAATTTACGTCTTGGCTGACACGCATTGAATCCACCAAACCCACCGATGCCAATTGCGGCGCGCCACAACCCATAATGATTTTTTCGTCACCGATGGCTTGAGCGATAATTTCCATCCCGCGCCGATATGCCTGCGCGCGCGTCATGCGCGTATCAAAATGCTTTCCGGCTAACGCGCCCGCAAACAAAAAATCGAGTTTCACCGCGTCAAAATCCCATTCGCCGCAAATGGTCTGAAACAACGTATACAGCCAATCTCCCACATCCGCGCGCGTCAAGTCGAGCGCATGAATCGGTTCGCCCCAATGCGTCCAGGCGCGCACCGCGTTTCCGTTTTCGTCACGCAGAAAAAATTCGGGATGCGCACGCGCCAACTGCGAATTCGCGCCGGCGCCGAACGGGGCAACCCAAATGCCTGCCATTTTTCCCGCCGCGTGAATTTCATCGGCGAGCGCGTGCATCCCCTGCGAAAATTTTTCCGGCTGAATGCTTGTCCAATCGCCAAGCGCGGTTTGATAACCGTCGTCAATTACAATCAAATTCAACGGCAGATTCTGAGCGCGGATTGCCTCTACATTCGCGCGAATATCTTGCGCGGTGTTTTCACCATAATAGTAATACCACGAGCACCAACCTTGAAGCGTTTTGTGTTTGCCGCGACGCGGCATCTGTGCGGCAACGCGCGTGGCGTACTCTTGATACAACGTGTTCGCGTCGCCAAAACGAATCAGCAGCCGTGCGGATTCAAACGGCGCGCCCGCGTCCAGACACGCGCCATCGCCAAATGCCGTCGCGCGCACACGCTCAAGCGCGTCACCTACAACCGAAAAACGAATTTGCGAAAATTGACGCGCGCCGGTTTCAAAACCAAACAGCAGCGCGTTTTCATCGCCCACCGGGGCAAGCAGCGTGAACGCGTTGCTGGTGCGTTCGTCCGCGTGCGGCGCGCCATAAGGCAAATGTTTTTCTAAAAAATCATCGCCATCGAAAATAATTTCGGGCACGCACAACGGACGCATTTCCGTTTTCGACCACGACTGCCAACCGTGATGCAAATATACAAGGTCTGCCGCGCGCCCGAAATTGATTTTGCCGCCCGCACGCGTATCGCAATCCAACACGTCGAATGTTTCCAGATAAATTGGCGTGTCGCCGGAATTTTGAATTTCGAGCCACAGCGAATCCCCCGCGAAACGCAGCTCCATTTTCACGCGGTCATCACTGCCGTATAGTCCGCCCTCTTTGCGGCGCGTTGCCGTGCGGACGCTGCCTTGGCGCGCGTTCGCGTCGCGATATACGACGCGCGCCAAGGCGCGCGCCAAGATGACGCGGCGTCCATCCAAAACATCAAACGTGCCGTCGGCATGTAGACGAAAACGTGTCACGGCTGAACCTCCCATTGGTTCAAATTCCAATAGTCGCCCGCAAACGAACTCGGAGCCATGCCCTGCACGCGCGCGTCGGCGACAACGTATTCGGGCGGCGCGAACAAAAAGAGCATTGGCGTATCTTGCGCGATTTTTTGAAACACGGGCGCGTACGCACTTTTGCGCGCTTGTGCGTCACAGCGCGCGACGCGATTGCCCACGCCCAGCGCCGCATCCACTCCGGCATCGCGATACCCGCTCACGTTCAAACCGAAACCCGGCTTGTCTTCGCCCGTCGCCCAAAAATAATGTTGGTCCGGGTCGAGCGGGAGATTGAAATGCACGAGCGCCAAATCGTACTCGCCCAAAAAGACGCGCGTCAAAAATAAAATGCGGTCGGTCATTTTCAATTCGGCGTGTACGCCAATTTGCGCGAGCTGCGCGCGCAGGGTTTGCGCGACAAACTCGGAACGCGCTTGGTCCGCTTGCGCCCACAGCGTCACTTCAAACGGCTTGCCGTCTTGGTCCAGAACGCCATCGCCGTCCGTGTCGCGCCAGCCCGCTGTGGCGAGCAGCTGCTGCGCGCGTTGTACATCGAACGCGGGCTGTTGAATGTTTTGCGGCGCCGCCCAAAATGTCGGGAGCGCGCTCGTCTGCAAAAGTGTGGCGGCGCCTTCATATTCATCTGGAATGACTGCGGCACGGTCAATGCCGGCTGCAAGCGCTTGACGCACCTGTACATTGTCGAACGGCGCGCGGCGGACGTTGAACGCGAGCGCGAAAAATTCATTCAACGGACGCACGGCAATCTGGTTCTCGGCGCGATGCAGTGTCGTCACGACATCGGCTTGCCCGCGCGCTTGCGCGGTGCGCGCGGTGATTTCGTCGGGAAAAATTTTGTACGTCCAATTGAGAATTTGCGGTGCGCCGTTCCAATACGCTGCATTGCGCGTAAAGGTGATTTCGTTGTCCGTCCAACTTTTCAGCACGAGCGGACCCGTGCCAATCAAATCGGCGGGCGCGACATTCACCAGCGCTTTTTGGTCGAGTATGTGGCGGGGCAGGATATTGACCAAGCCGATATAAGTCAACGCGGCGCAGTACGGTTCGCGGAAGGTGATACTCACTGTACGCGCGTCGGGCGCGCTGATTTTTTCAATTGGACCAAAATCAGCGGCAGGATTGATTCGAATCGTCGGACTCGAAAGCGTTTGCAAAGTGAACACGATATCGTCGGCGGTAAGCGGTGTGCCGTCGTGCCATTTCACATCCTCGCGCAAAACGAACACAAATGTTTTGGCGTCTTCCGAGACGAGCCACTGTTCGGCGAGACCCGGAATCAAGTCGCCGTTCTGCGGATTCACGCGCAGCAGCGAATCATAGAGCGCGCGCGAAAGAAATTCGGGCAGTGCGGTAATTTCGCGCGTCGGCGCGCCCACGCCGGCAATGACGATAGAGACATCAGGCTGACTTGTGGGCGGAACGCGCGACGCGGCAGGTGTCGCATCAGGAATGATGGTACGGTTGGGCAAAGCGGTCGCCTGCGCGATGTGCGTTGAAACAACAGTCGTAGCCGCAAGCGGGTCAGGTTCGAGCGTGGGGTCTGCTTCACACGCGGCGAGCCAGAGCAAGAGAACGAAATAGAGGAGGAAAATTTTTCTCACATTACAAAATAAAAGAAGCGGAGGCGTTGAGCACGTGGGGAACAGTAACCGACTCGGGTCGCTTTGGTTCCCACACTTTTAATTCAGGTCACATGCCAGCATATCTTGAATCGTCTCGCGCCGACGCACGAGCTGCGCGCTGCCATCTTGTACCAACACGACGGCGGGACGCGGGATGAGATTATAGTTCGAAGCCATCGGCAGTTGATACGCGCCGGCGACGGGAATCGCGAGCAAATCGCCCGCGCGTGTTTCCGGCAATTGTGCGCGCTCAATCAAAACATCACCTTGTTCGCAATAGCGCCCCGCGATGGCATATTCGCGCGTTGGCTCGTCGCCGATGCAATTCGCCAGGAACGCGGTGTATTGCGCGCCGTACAGCGCGGGGCGCACATTATCGCCCATGCCGCCATCTACCGCGAGGTATGTACGCAGCTGCGGAATTTCTTTGACGGAACCGACGCGATAGAGTGCGACGGCGGCGCGCGCAATCAGCCCGCGCCCCGGTTCGACGAGCAGTTTCAAATTTTCGTTCAAACCGCGTGCGCGCAATCCCTCGCGCAATACACGCGTAGTATTTTCCGCGAACGCGTCCACGTCAAGCGTCGTCTGCATTTCGTTATAGGCGACCCCCCAACCGCCGCCGATATTCAATTCTTGAAAATCGAAATGGAATTTGGCGCGCCAGTCTGCTGCCACGTCCAACACGGCGTTCAATGCTTGGCGCAGCGCGTCGGTGTCAAACACTTGCGAACCGATGTGGAAATGCAAACCGACCAGCTTGAGATTTTTTTGCCGCAAAATTTCGCGCGCAGCATTTTCTGCGATGCCGTTCGCAATGCCCAAACCAAATTTCGAATCCGCGACGCCGGTGGTCATGTAGCGATGTGTGTGCGCGTCAATGTTGGGCGAGAGGCGGATGAGACATTGCAGATTGGTGATTGGAGAGTGGAGAGTGGAGATGAGAGACTGGAGATGAGAGATTTCACCTTGACTATCAACGACCACATGTTGTATGCCTGCGCGCAGCGCGGCGCGAATTTCTTCCGGCGTTTTGTTGTTGCCGTGCAGGTAAATTTTTTCGGGAGCGAAACCCGCGTGTGTGGCGATGACGATTTCGCCTTCGCTCGTCACGTCGAGACCGACGCCGAGTTCTTGAAACAAACGCGCGAGGAACGGCGCGAAATACGCTTTGGTCGCGTAGAGAACAACGACGTTATTCCAGCGCGAACGGAACGCGTGGATTGCCCGCGTCGCTTGTTCGCGAATCGTTGTATGGTCAAAAACATAAAGCGGCGTGCCGAATTGTTCCGCGAGCTGTACAACATCGCAGCCGCCCAGTTCGAGGTGATTTTGTTCGTTTGCGCGCGCGGTGAGGGGAAAAAGAGTGCCGGGAAGAGACATGCAATAAAAGATTATATGCAGGTTCGCGTTACAAACAATTTGACCGAAAAAAAATGGCGGACAAAATTTTGTCCGCCATTTCATCACGACGCTTCTTGGCTGCCGCGCACGCGCGCCAGAATCTTGTCTTTGTTTTCACTCCACAGATGCAACATCGTGGGCAATGCCGAAACGAGGACCACGACGACGATGATGACCAAAAAGTAGCGGTCCAACACTTCGGGCGGAAAGAGCGCGCCCAAAAAGTATCCCGCAATCGTCACGCCCGCGCCCCACAAGACGCCGCCAACAATATTGTAGACGACAAAGGTGCGATAGTGCATGTTCACCGCGCCCGCCACAATCGGCGCAAAGGTGCGAATGAACGGCATAAACCGCGCGAGCACGATGGTGATGGGACCATAGCGGTCGTAAAACTCTTTTGCTTTGGCGAGATTTTGCGGCTTGAAGAAACGCGATTCGGGGCGCGAAAAAATCGGCGGACCGACTTTGTTGCCGAACCAATAACCTACGTTATCGCCCAGAATCGCCATGAGCGGAAAACCGAGGACGAGCAGCCAGATATTGAAACCCGCGATGCCTTTGTACGCGAGCAAGCCGCAGGTGAGCAGGAGACTGTCGCCGGGCAAAAAGAATCCAAAGAACAAACCGGACTCGGCGAAAATAATCGCCATGCTGATAAACACGCCCAATGGTCCGAGCGCTTCGAGATAATGGTCGGGATGTAAAAGAAAATCCATATTTGAATGCACAATGCACAATGAACGATTGCCAATGAGGTGAGCCCTGTTCATTGTGCATTATTCATTGTGCATTGATTTTTTATCCTGTTGGTGTTTCTGTCGCGTGCGGTTGCGTGTTGGCGCCGCTGTCGCCGCTGGTGACAGGAAGCGAATTGATGTCACCGGAAACGGTTGTGAACTGTGCGCTGACCCAGCCCAGACCGGTCCCGATATTTTCGGGAACTTGAATCTGCAGCCACGTGCCATCGCCGTTGCGTCCGACGACAACCACTTCTTGACCTTTTTGCAATTTACCGAGCGATGCATTGGTGGTCGCCGGTCCCTTGCGCACATTCAACACATCGGTCGCCGTCGCTTTGACCACAACGGGTTCGGGCGTTGGTTGCGTTTCTTGGGTCGGTTCCTGCGTGGGTTCGGGTTCCTGCGTGGGTTCCAATTCGACCGTCGCAGTGGGCAAAATATCTGTGACCTCTTTGGTGGGTTCTTGCGTCGGTTCCGTGTTCACTGTCGCTCCGCCGAATTGTGGAAGACCGCGCAAGCCAAAGAAAAGAACAACTGCGCACAACAACAACACCAACGCGCCAAACGCGAACGGCAGCCACGCGCGCTCACCGCCGGGGACTGCGAGCGGCGATGCTTCACGCACGGGACGCGGCGGAATTCCGCCTGACGGTGTGTTGGTCATTTCAGGTTCCGGCACGCGGACATACGTGGGCATTCCTTCGGCGTCGCCCATGTGCTCACCGCCAAGTGGAACATACGACGAACCTGCGTCACCTTCTGTCGCGGAATATTGCGAGGTTGGCTCGTATGCGCCCGTGTATTCTATCGGACGCGTAACATCGCTCGGCACATAGTAGCTGGTAGGTTCTTGTGTCGGCGCAGGTTCGTACGAGGGCGTGGGTTCTTGATAAGAAGGCGGTTCGTACGCGGATGGTCCGGGTTGGTACGGCATTTCCGCCGCAGGTTCCTGGACGGGCGGCATCATCGGCGGAGGCGCGGCTTGTTTCGGCGGCGTGCCGGGAACCCATTCGGTACCGTTAAAGTAGAGCCAACGTCCGGTTCCGGGTTCGAGCGACCAAAAGACGCCCGAGTCATCTTGCACCATGAGCTTGGCGAGTTCCTCTTGATATTGGTCCTCGCTCATCGGCTCGCCGCGCCGAATCCGCGCTTGCAGTTCGTTAAATTTTTCTTCGGCGGTTACAAAATCCATGTCCTACTCCTAAATCGCGCGCCTCGATTATTTTTGAAAAGCGGAATTCAAAAATTGCGCGCCCTTAATGCAAATTAATTTGTTGCCCGTATTCCGGCGCCACCGCGTTTTCAATACCCAATTCGCGCAGTCCTTGCACCAACGCGTCTGCCGCGTCTTGTTCGGCGTGCACGACGAACACGCCCTTTAATTGGTCGGCGATGGGACGAACCCAATTCATCAAGGCGATGCGGTCGGCGTGCGCGCTGAACCCTTGGTCTTGCTCGATGCGCGCCCGCACTGTATATTCATCACCGAAAATGCGCGCGCGTTTTGCGCCATCTAACAAGCGTCGCCCCAATGTGTTTTCGGCTTGATAGCCGACAAACAAAATCGTGTTGCGCGGATTTTCGATGTTGTTTTTGACGTGATGCAAAATGCGCCCTGCTTCCACCATTCCATTGGAGGCAATAATGACAGCAGGTCCGTCCAAATCGTTGATTGCTTTCGATGCCTCGACGTCGCGTGTGTAGGTCAATTGACGAAAGCCAAAGGGGTCCTCGTGCTTTTCCATAAACGCCACAGTTTCTTTGTCAAACACTTCGGGGTGCATGCGATAAATTTCGGTTGCGTCCATGGCGAGCGGAGAATCTACAAAAACGGGCAGCGGTGGCAACGCGCCATTCAAAATAGAACGATGAATCGAATAGACAATTTCTTGGGTGCGGTCGAGCGCAAACGCGGGAATGATGGTCTTGCCGCCGCGCGCCGTCGTATCGCGTATGATTTGCGCCAATTCGGTTTCCGCTTGACCGCGCGGGGGATGAATGCGATTGCCGTATGTGCCTTCGAGAATCAAATAATCCAATGGCGGCGCGGGTTCGGGGTCGCGCAAAATCAATTTATCTTTGATGCCGAGGTCGCCGCTGTAACCGAATCGAATTGTTCCGGAACCATCCTGCACTTGGAGCACTGTAATCGCGGAACCGAGAATATGTCCCGCGTCGAGAAATTGTGCGCGCGCCCGCAGATGCGGCACGTCAAACCAAAAATGATACGAGCGTCCCGTTAATGCGCGAATTGCGTCTTCGGCATCGTCGCGGGTGTAGAGTGGTTCGATGGGCTGTTCGCCGCGCGGCACGCGTTTCTTGTTGAGATATTCCGCGTCTTGTTCTTGAATTTTTGCGGAATCGAGCAGCATGATACGCGTCAAATCGTTCGTTGCGTGCGTGCCGATAATTTCGCCGCGATAGCCGCTTTTCGTCAACGTGGGCAAATTGCCGCAATGGTCAATGTGCGCGTGCGAGAGCAACACTGCGTCAATGGACGATGCCTCAAACGGCAAATGTGCGTTGCGTTCATTCGCTTCGCGGCGATGCCCTTGCATCGTGCCGCAATCGAGCAATACGCGCGCATCGGCAGTTTCCAAGAGGTGCATGGAACCCGTGACTTGGCGCGCCGCGCCCCAGAATGTCAGTCGCATAGTGCGACACCTCTGTTAAAGTTCACAGCCAAGCCAAATGGGGAGATTCAAAAGCACGCGGGCATTTTACACGCAACGGGAGACAATGCCAAATGAGAAATTGCGAATCGCCAATTGCAGATTGCAAATCACAGATGACCATGCCCGAAAATGGCGAGGTCGCGTATGCCGCGTAGTGAATTCAAACAGAGCAAAGTGTCTCCACCAACTCTGCCGCTTTCACCAATTCCGCGATGGGGAGGTATTCGCTCGTGGTGTGAATTTGTTCGTAACCGACGCTGGTGACAACCGTCTTGATGCCTTTGGCATTCCAGATGTTGGCATCACTCCCGCCCATTGTCGCGCGATACTGCGGCGTGCGTCCAATTTTTTTCAGCGCGGCAGCGACGCGTTTGACAAGCGGGTCGTTCTTGCCAAATCCGTATTGATTGTACGCGCGCGTGACGCGAAATTCGAGCTGCGCGCCCGTGCCCTTGACCGCTTTTTCAAAGACCTGTCGAATCGTTTTGGTGTGCCGTTCCAATTTTTTCACGTTGCGACTGCGGACTTCGCCGACGAGTTCCACTTTGTCGGGCACAATGTTGCGCGCGCTGCCGCCGCGAATGATGCCAAAGTTCGCGGTAGTCTCCTTGTCCAATTTTCCAACCGGCGCTTGCGCGATTGCGCGTGCGGCAATATTCAAAGCATTGACCGCGCCCTCCGGCGCCGCCGAGTGCGCGGCTTTGCCAAGCACGCTCACTTCCAACAAATTGTGCGTCGGCGCGGCGAGCGTGATAGAACCCACTGGACCGCCGCTGTCCAACACCAATCCTTCTTTGGCAGTGAACTCTGCCAAGTCCAAACCTTTCGCGCCGACGAGTCCCATTTCTTCTTGCGCCGTAATCGCAATTTCGAGCGGCAGATGTTTTTTGTGGTCTTCGACGAGCGACTGCACACCTTCCAAAATCGCGGCGACGCCCGCCAAATCATCCGCGCCCAAAACCGTTGTCCCGTCCGAAGCGATTTGTCCACCCGCGACAATTGGTTTGATGCCGCGCGCGGGCGCGACGTTGTCCGTGTGCGCGTTGAGGAAAAACGGTTTCGTTTTTTGATTGACGCCATTGCCGGGAATTTTTGCCGTCACGTTAAAAAGCGAATCCACGCGCGCGTCCGCGCCGAGTGAACGCAATCGCTCCGCCACAAATTCCGCAATCGCGGATTCATCGCCGGATGGCGAATCAATTTGCACGAGGTCAAGAAAGGTTTGCACAAGGCGTTGTTCGTTAATCATTTTTCCCTTCCAGTTCGTCCGCAATCTCTCGCATTCCTAATTTTTCCAATTTTTCGCGCGACGGCTTGCCCGTTTCCCAATCCCAATCGCGCTGTGCGTAATACTCGCGCAGCAGCGTTTCAAAATCGGGCGTGTGTCCTTCCGTGCCGCCATCTTCCAAGGGACGAAACAATAATTCCGGCAGAATTTCCGCGCGGCGCGCGTCGTAACCCAATTTTAAATTTAACGCGCGTTTCAAATTCCAAATGCGTTCGCCGTAGGTCAAAACATTTTCCAATGTTATATCATATCCCGTTGCCGCCGCGAGCATCGTCACCATATCTTGCGCGGGCGGATTTGGAAAATAACACGTCACCGACGCGTTGTTGATGGTGCGCCAATCTTGATGCCGTGCAATGAATGCGGCTTTGCCGCTGTTTTCAAAACGGTCAACGCTCTCGATGCCGAGTTCATCAATCGGACGCCCCGACGTTTCCACCATAAAAAAATCGCTCTGATTGTGACTGCCGCCAATCGGCGATGTCGCGTATGTGACCGCCATGCCCGTCGCCGCGCGCGGGTCGTGCATCGCCAACTCCATCCCGTTGATTTGCACCGCCATTCCTTCCACGCCATAGCGCGCGCCGAGTTCGCGAGAACCTTGGGCGAGTACTTTGCCAAACTCGCGGCGATACGCAATGTCCTGCACCATCTTTAACGCGGCGTGCCCATCGCCCCACACCAAATCGGTGCCGTTCAAATCACTGCGCGGCAAAACGCCCAACTCGCGCAAATAAATCGCGAACGCAATCGTCGAACCCGCGCTGATGGAATCAATCCCCAACGCATCACACTGCGAACCGATCCACGCCAAGAGGTTGATGTCATCATTGAGCATCAACGCGCCGAACGCGGCGAGCGTTTCGTATTCAGGACCTTCGGCGTGCGGCAAAATATATTCGCCCGCTTTTTGCACTTTGCGTCCGCACGCCACCATGCAGGCGTGACAGGTGCCGCGTCCGGTGAGAATGGTCTCGGCAATCAAGTTGCCGGAAATTTTGGAATAATCAACAGACCCCTGCGTCCAGTATTTCGCCGGCACATCGCCAATCAGACCCAAATAGTCCATCGTGCCGCTCGAACCGACGGCGCGAAAAACTTCGGTGGACATGTCGTCGCTGAGAAAACGCTGTGCGGAGAGCATTGCTTCGCGGAAACGCGCGGGGTCGTGCAGATGGAGTTTGTGCGAGCCATGATGTTTGGAACCGCGCACCGCAATCGCCTTCAAGTTTTTCGAGCCCATCACCGCGCCCATGCCGCAGCGTCCGGCAATCCCTTTTTTCGCGCCCGCGCGCGCGCTCGAGGCGAGAATCAGCGCGTACTTTACCAGATTTTCCCCGGCGGGTCCGATGCACGCGGTCACGAGATGCGGGTCGTTCAATTCCGCGCGAATCGCGTCGCCCGTTTCAAAGGTGGTCATGCCGCGCAAATGGTTCGCGTCGCGCAATTCCACCGCGTCGGGCAAAATATGCAAATAGCACGGCGCGTTCGCTTTGCCGCGCAAGACCATGCCGTCATAGCCCGCGAATTTCAATTCGGGTCCGAAAAAATTGCCCGCAATCGCTTCGCCCCACAAACCGGTTTGCGGCGAACGCGCGCACACGGCGAAACGTCCCGACACGGGCGCGCCGGTTCCATCGAGCGGACCATTCATAAACACCAATGGATTGTCCGCGCCGAGAGGGTCCGTCGTCGCGTCAATCCAATCATAAATGTAACGCGCGGCGAGACCGCTTCCGCCGAGATATTGTTCCGCGTACGCGCGGTTCAACTCTTGCGTGGAAATCTCGCCTGTCGTTAAATTTACAAGCAGCAGTTTGCCGGTATATCCGTTCATAGCGGAACTGAAAAGCGAAACGCGCGTTGTCTCAATCTCGGCGAGACGACGCGCGTTTCTCCAGCGACGGCTCGAGCGCTCATTCCGAAAATTCGCCGGGGAAATCGTTCGGACCGCTCAACATCACTTCTTCAATACTGGCAGCGGGATAGAGCGTGTCAATTCCCGATTCGTGCAGCGCGCGCAAAATCGTTTCTTGGTCTTGCGCTTCATACTCGCAAATTTGCTTCGCCGTCTCAAAGAGAAACCAGCCGTTGAGCCATTGGACATTAGGATTCTCTGCCAACTTGAACAAGTGCTTGCGCGCCGCGCGCAGGTCTTGAAAGTCGGCATTGGCGGCGCCTTCGCCTAATTGGTGTACTACGATGAAACGTGCCATGTTGGTTGCTCCCTGTCAAATTATCAATATGTTCGCCAATGAAAAAACAGGTGCGAGTTTCGTAGCGCCAATTTCAAATTTGCGCTACCTGGCGAAGGCATTGATTATGACAAAAATTCTGCGTCAATCCGCGTACACGCCTTGACCATCTCTTGCGCGGCTTTGACGTTTTTCATCACCATCACCATATTGCCCTTGAGTTTCAATTGTCCCGTCATCAATCCTTGAATCGGGTCGAGCTGCGCGGTGACGACGCGTTTCCATTTGGAATAGGTGGCAGACATGACAAAGGCGGGATGCTTTTCTTCCTTGTTCGTAATCGAACACGCCTCGCGGCATTTGCCGTGCCACAAATCCATATACAGATATTTCGTTTCGAGTTGTTGGGGATTGTCTTTGTCGGGGTCAATAACGAAATAGAAATCGCCTTCCCAATTTTTGGCGGCGTCCGCGTACGCTTCACTGGTGTTGAGTTCAGCCTCTAATTGTTTCACCCATTCGTCCGATGGAAACAAATATTTGGACATCGTTGCCCTCCATAAAAAACGGATTGTCTACCGCTCGGTAGGCAAATTCATTATAGCACAAATGACGCACTGCGTCATAAAATGAAAAAACTGAGCCCCGCCGCCACCGCACTCCCAAACACCGACGCGAAAAAATTCACCCAATCGTTGTCGAGCCATTCCCAGCCGCGCACGCGCCGCGTCGGGTTGCCTTGCGAATCGAATTTCTTTTCGGTTTGCCGTTCGTCGTACTCGGAAAAATAAATCGCCTGCGCCGTCGCGCCGAGCAGCGAATCCAAAAGCGCACCGAGCAAGCCGCTCACACTCGCCACCAACACGACAAATTGCCCCGAGGCGAGCGCGGTCAATACGCGGCTCCATGCCGGCAGCGCGCCTTCGCTCAGGACCACTTGCAGCACCGTTCCCACGTTCGCCATCGCGCCGATGAACGCCGCGCCGAGCAATGCGGTAAAGGTGCCGAGCCACGTGATGGCGCCCGATGTTCCTGCCGGCACAATGCGCCCCGTCGTAATCATGCGCGGCGCGCGCGTGCTCAACACACCAATTTCCGTCGCCCACGTGTCCGCCGTCACGGTGGCGATGGCGCCGACGAATGCGGCAAACAACAAAGCCCGCGCGCGCTCGTCAACATGGTTCGCTTCTGCAATGCCATAGGCGATTGCCAAAAACGCCGCCCACCCGCCGTTCGCCAACGCTTGTCCAAAATCGCGGCGCGCGCCTTTTTGAAATTTCTCGTTAAATTGTGCTTTGGCGCGCGCGCGATAATTGGATAAAAGCGTCGAAGAAACAAAAAACGCGACGAGCAGCCAGCCGGGCACAAAACCGCCGAACCCAAAAATCAGGGTGCCGGTGAGAATCGCGCCGAACATTCCCCCCCGCGTGAGCGACCCGCGCAGATAGGCAACAATCCCGATAAAACAGCTGAGGAGGAAACCGAGAGAGAGAGAAAAATACAGGGGCATTGCAGCGCGCGGCAAAAAGGGAGAGCCGAAAAAAAATTTTCTAGACGAGCACGGCGCGCACAATCGAAATCGCCGCGAACCACAAAAGAAACTGCGCCACAATCGCGATGCCGCCGAGCAAATACGAAGCCAATGGTTCGCGCCGATACATCCCGCCGCCCAACAGAAAATTCAGCACAATCATGATGAGACCGATTTGGGGCAGTGAAAAAATCGCGAGCTTGCCTTCGATGCGGTCGGGCTGTCCGTTCGCGGCGTAATGGAGCGGGACCAATGGCGGCAGTTGTGGCGCGACCAGCAGCAAAAACGCAAATAGCCCTAAATTCACAAACAACGCAATAATCGCCATTGACCACACATAGCGGTCACGCAGCGGCGCGCGCAGCCACAGCGGCAAGCGGTCGAGCCAATTCGGTACAAGAAAAAGTTGGCGCATTCATCGCGAGACCTGACACAGTACGTCACGGCTTGGGACGCCGATTAACATTTAGGACTTGCGCTTGTCATTTCGAACGATCTCGAGCGCAGTCGAGAGAGAGAAATCTCGCACTGTACCTCTGAGATTTCTCGCAAAGCATGTCCCGAAGCGTTTAGGGAACGGCTCGGAATGACATCTGAGCGCAAGTCCTGACATTGCAATGTACTGTGACGGGTCGTTGGGCTAGTGCGTGTACACCGGCGTCACCCAATGCAAATAGCGGTCATTGTTTCCGCTCACGGTGCGAAAGTACAATTCTTGAATTTGGCGCGTCAGCGGACCAATCTCGCCGTTACCCAACGGACGATGGTCAACCGAAAGAATGGCAGCAACTTGCGCGCCGGTCCCGGTAAAGAACGCTTCCTCTGCGAGATACAATTCGCTGCGGTCAATCGAACGTTCAATCACTTCCAAGCCCAATTCATCTTTGGCAAGTTCCATCACCGTTGCGCGCGTGACACCTTCCAAAATATTGTCATGCGTGCTCGGCGTTATCAATTTGCCTTGACGAATCATAAAAAAGTTTTCCGCGCTGCCTTCCGAAACATGTCCGTCTTGATTCAACACAATGGCTTCGTCGTAGCCGTTCCAATGCGCTTCGGTGCGCGCGAACGACGAGTTGATGTACGCGCCCGTGATTTTGCCGCGCGCCGGAATCGAATTATCGTCCACACGCCGCCACGATGAGGTGCCCGCGTGCACTTGCAATTGGATGTAATTGCCTTGCGGACGCGTAAACATGGCATATTCGTCTTCCAAATCATACAGGCGCGGCGTAATGTCTTCGGTGGCTTTGTAGGCGAGCGGACGCATATACGCATTTTGGCGATACTCGTCGCGGCGCAAGAGTTGGATGGTAATTTCAATCAATTCGTCGAGCGTATAAGGGAGTTGGATATTGAGCAGCCGACACGATTCCAAAAAACGATTAAAATGTTTTTTCGCGCGAAAAATATACAACTGTTCGTGTTCGTCGTTCCAATACGCGCGAATGCCGCCAAAGCATCCCGTTCCATAATTGAACGCGTGCGTGGCAATTCCGATTTTTGCTTCTTCGAGCGGGACGATTTCGCCTTCAAAGAATGCCCACTTGCCCATCGGCACCACGCGTTTGGATTTCTCGCGGCGCTGCGAGAGGACCGGAGCAGGGGACAAAATTGTTTCAATCATTGAACATCCTCCATGAATTTTGAATTCCGCGTGGCATGCTGCCAGCGGGCGCGCGCGTCATTGCGCGGCGCAAGGCGGAGAAAATTTTTCTCGCGCGATGATACACCTTTTGAGAATGAAAACCAAATAGCATCTTGCGGGCATTGCCACCAAGAAAAATTTTTTTGATTTGCAAAAACGAAAATCCATGTACAATCCTCCATCACACTCGTTTTCCACGAAAATTTTGAGTGACTCTTGTTACACAGATTGCTTATAATCAAGTGCGATATGCATATGGGGGGAGTGACGAATTCAACCGTCAATGATGACCAAGTTTGCGAGTAAAACGATTGAAATCGTTCCTACGTGTGCGTAACGTGAGTTATTCCGTCTCACCATAAATGCTTTACATCGGCAATAGACTTTTGCGGAAAACGAGTCTATTTCGCAAGAATCGCGCTATGAAACTGTAAAGCAACTTTGGTGAGATGGAATAGTGAGGCAAAACGAACCTATGATTATCTTGACGTCAATGTCACAATCCGAACTCGACGCGTATTTGGAAATTACGATTCGCGAATACGCGCAAGAACATGTCCGCGCCGGCAATTGGAGCGAGCAAGAGGCGATGCAAAAATCGCGCCAAGAATTTGCCGAACTGCTGCCGCAAGGCGTGCATTCACCCAAGCAGCATCTTTACACGATTCGCGCACAGGCAACGAACGCGCCGGTCGGAATGCTTTGGTACGCCGAGCGCAATGATGGGCAAGGCGCCTACGCGTTCATCTATGACATTGTTGTGGACGAAACGGAGCGCGGCAAAGGGTACGGCGAAGCAGCAATGCGTGCGCTCGAAGGCGAGGTGCGTCAGCGCGGGTTGAATCAGATTTCCCTCCACGTCTTTGGACACAACACCGCCGCGCGCCGTTTGTACGAAAAACTTGGTTATGCGCCCACAAATATCAAAATGAGCAAAAAGTTGAACGACGCGTAAAGCCGCGTAATCATCAATCGACTCTATCGGAAATAACTTTTTTGACAGGATTTACAGGATTAACATGAGTTTTTGAACTTGTTCTTGCCTGTAATCCTGTAAATCTTGTTAATCCTGTCTAATCCCGATAAAATCTAATCGACTTTCCTCGCCCATTCTGCCAATTCCTCAATCAGCGCGTGGTTCGTCATGTCCAAATGAATCGGCGTAATCGAAATCATGTTATTGGCAAGCGCCCAAATGTCGGTGCCTTGCAGTCCGATGTCGCCGCCCGGTCGTTCACCGCCAATCCAATAGTACGGTTTGCCGAACGGGTCATCGCGCTTGACCAGTTGGTCATAGTAAATGCGTTTGCCCGCGCGTGTGACCGTTACACCGCGAATCGCTTCGGCTGCCACATCCGGCACATTCACATTTAATAACGTCTCGCGCGGCATTCCGTCACGCAATACGCGCTGGGCGAGGCGCGCCGCAAACGCCGCGCCCGGCGCGTAATTGTTCGAGCCGTTGTTCATGTCGAGCGAAACGGCAATCGCGGGAATATCGTCAATCGCCGCTTCCATCGCCGCCGCCACAGTGCCCGAATACGTAATGTCCTTGCCGACATTCGCGTTCGGGTTGATGCCGCTCACCACCAGCGCGGGACGTTCGGAAAAAAATCCGAGCAGCGCGACGGCAACACAATCGCTCGGCGCGCCATCACATTTCCACGCTTCGCTCCCATCCGCCAGTTTCGTTGCGCGAATGCGCAGCGGACGATGCAGCGTTTTCGCATGTCCCGCCGCGCTCCAATTTGTGTCCGGCGCAATCACGCGCACCTCTGCAATTTTTTCCAATGCCTGTTTCAATGCCAATAACCCCGGCGCGTCTACACCGTCGTCATTCGAAATCAAAATATATTCGCTCATCTTTCAATTATCGCTGATTTCGCGCCAACCAAAAATAACGCGCGTCCGTTTCATACACGAACGCGCATCAACCGATGCAAAAAAAATCGCGCCTCGTGTTGTGTGAGGCGCGATTTTTTTTTAGAACGTTTTACTAACTCACGTTACGCAGAATTGTCATTTCGAGCGGTCTTGCGAGAAATCTCGGTGGAAAAAACTGAGATTTCTCACAGAGTTTACCCCGAAGGATTGAGGGGTTCGAAATGACATGCGTATGGTGAATTACCGAGTCACGCGAACTAATTGCTCGGCGCAGCGACAGTTAGTTTGGCTTGCATTCCGGCTTCGGTGTGTCCCGCAATGTCACAATGAATTTCATACGCACCCGGCGTAGTCGGCGCGGTGAACGTGCCGCGCACTGTTTGCCCGGGCTGCGCGACCAGTTTGAAATTCAAGTCTTTGATTACAAACGTGTGCTCCACCGTCCCCGCGTTCTTGAAACTGACCGTAATCGGCTCACCCGGTTTCGCGTTAATGAGGTCGGGCTTGTAATAGAATTCGCCCGCTTCCACACTGACCGTTTGCCCGGTCCCGCTGGTAGTGCCGCCGCCGCCCGGTCCGCAGGCAGAAATCGCCAGCGCGCCAAGCAGCAATACTCCAAGTACATACCCAATCTTACGGCTCAACATACTGCTCCTCTCGTATCCGTTCGGCTCTCCGAACGGCTGAATTTGAGTGTTGTAAATTCAAGTTTGATACGAATTTCACAAACTTGTGAATCTATTCTACCGATTTCCCGCACAACACACAAGTTCCATTCTCCGGACAAAAAAAAAGCAATCGCGTTTCCGCGATTGCCTTTAGTCATCACATTCGCCTGCGTTTGCTCAGAGACCTGCGCGGGTCAAGCAGCACGCTCTGCCGTTCCTCCAAAAAGAAATTGAAACCCGTCGGTGCGCCCTCTTCGGTTTGCGGGCGCGGACGATGCGAAACGAGAAAACGCACGCTCGCACTTTCCGTCACATTGCCCGCGATGTCGTACGCTTTGACGCGCACCTGATGCGTTTCCGTGTACCCGCCCGAATCCCGAATGATTCCGAACCCATTCGGAAAGACTGCGACCACTCGGTCCGCTTTCTTTGTTACCGTCGCGGTCAACGTTTCGGTAATAGTGTTGACGGTTGTATTGTCATCTTCGAGTTTGCGCGTGACCGCGTTGTACGAAATCACCGGCAAGGTCGCCGAATCCACTGGCAGCGCGAGCGCAGCTTGCATCGTGGGCGACAACGCATCGTGCATTGAAATTGTCCATTTCAAAGTGAACGGTGAAACCTGCGTGCGTCCCAGATACGAATTGTCCAGCCAAAAGTCCACATAGCCCATGGAGAGATTGTCTTGCGCGTCGGCATCAATGCTCACCCACTCGTCATCTTCCATGAGATATTGTTTGTCATCCCACGGATTGATAATTTCAACGCGCGGCGCTTCGTTGTCAACGGTGACTTGGGAGGTTGCTGTCTGCGCGTTGCCTGCGTTATCAATCCCCACCAACTGTAACGTGTACAAACCGCTTTCGCCGGTTTGCCAAACCGCGAGCGTCCCGTTGTCAATTCCACCACCGCCTTGCCCAATCGTCAACCATTCGCCGGGGTCAAGACCCGCGCCCACGTTCAAGCGCCATTCGCGCATGTCGGGCATTTTTGCATTGCCGCGCACTTCCACCGCGCCTTTGACTGACGCGTAATTCGTGGGTGAAAAAATTGCAAGGTCGCCGCCCGCCGCGCTCGCCGCATAGGTGGTATCAAATTCAGTTGGCGGCTGTGGAATATTATTTTCTTTGACCCAATCTGCCGCTTGCGGCGGATAAATCGGATAGACCACCGTCGTTACTTGGTCGGGCGGGTCGAACGCGGTGGCAAGCTTGCCGTTCGGTACAAAAATGCGAAACGGTCTCCAAATATTGTCGGGCTGCGTCGGCTCGTTACCTTTGACAAAAACTTCGCGCACCACCTGCGGACATTCCGCTGTCGGCAATAGACCACTCGCGAGACACACCGGAATCCGCACAATGTTTGGCGGTTCGACAAATTCTGTGACCGGCAATTTTTCGTGAATGTATTCCATCACATCATGCCAAATCGGCGCGGCGCCCGTGATACCGGAAATGTGTTCCATCTCGGTATTGTCCGCGTTGCCCACCCAAACGCCCGTGACGTAATCGGGCGTGAAACCGAGCGTCCAGTTATCACGCCACGATGAAGTGGTCCCCGTTTTCACCGCCGCCGGACGCGACAATTTCAAAACACTGTTCAAACCGAACGCCGGCGCGCGCGCATTGTTGTCACTCAACACATCCGTTATCAAGTACGCGCCCTGTTCCGAAACAATGCGCTCGGTTTGCGGCTGCTTGTAATCTTCCAACACATTGCCGTCGGCATCGGTGACCTTCAAGACTGACACCGGATTCAATTTGCGATACCCTTCGCGGCGCTCGTTCTCCGGCACGGGCTGCCCCGCCATCACGCCGCGATTCGCCACCACCGCATACGCGTACGTCATGTCCAACAATTTCACTTCGCCGCCGCCGAGCGTCAGCGCGAGCCCGTAATTTTTATCGAGCGTAGTGATGCCCATACGATGCGCGAGGTCGAGCACATTGCGAATGCCGACGGTATCCAAAACTTTGACGGCGGGAATGTTGTACGACGACGCGAGCGCGGTACGCAAGCGCACCGGTCCGTGATATTTGCGGTCATAGTTTTCGGGGACGTACGGCGGATTCGGCGGGTCTTCAAACGCGGTGCGAACATCATACACCACACTCGCGGGGGAAAGTTTTGTTCCGTCCGCCGCGCCCACATCGAACGCTTGCATGTAACTGAACATTTTGAATGACGAACCGGGTTGGCGGTCCGACGTGGCAATGTTCACCTGTCCATCAATGTCGCGATTGAAATAGTCCACCGAACCAACCATCGCGGCGATTTCGCCCGTGTTCGGTTTCATTACCACCACCGACGCGTTGGTGACATTCCGTTTTTCTTCGGTGAGTTTGGCAATTTGATTGCGCGCGATTTCTTCGGCTTTGGTCTGAATGTCATAATCGAGCGAGGTGATAACCGTCCATCCGCCCTTGTTCACCGCGTCGGGTCCATATTTGTCTTCAAGATAACGCCGAACGTAAAACACAAAATGCGGCGCTTTGATGTCAAACTTTTTCTGAAAGACGTGAATCTCTTCGGCTTTGGCTTTATCGCCCTGCTCTTTGGTGATATAGCCCTCGACGACCATGCGGTCGAGCGCAATATCGCGGCGTTCTTTTGCCACTTCGGGATTGTCCAACGGATTGAGCGCGGGGTACTGTGGAATCGCCGCGAGCGTCGCCGCTTCCGAGAGCGTCAAATCTTTGGCGTGTTTCCCAAAGTATGCTTCGCTGGCGGCTTCGATGCCGTATGCGAAATTGCCATAGTAAATCGTATTGAGATACCACTCGAGTATTTGCTGCTTGCTGTACTTTTGCGAAATCTCGCGCGCCATAATCATTTCTTGAATTTTCAATTCGATGTTGGTGCGCGATTGGGTTTCGCGTTCGGGAATCAAAACTTTTTTGACGAGTTGTTGAGTGAGAGTGGACGCGCCTTGCAGGGCTTGCCCGCGCGCCATGTTGTAGAATGCGCGCACCAAACCGGAAAGGTCCACGCCTTCGTTCGTCCAAAAGGTCTTGTCTTCGAGCGCAACCGTCGCGTTAATCAAGTACGGCGAGATTTTATCCAACGAGACATTGGTGCGGTTGCCGCCCGTCGGGTCGAACAATTCGTACAGCAAAACTTTGCCTGTGCGGTCATAGATTTTTGTCGTTTTGAATTGTGTAGACGCTTGTTGGGAAAGGCGCGCGGGTTCCGGCATATTTTTGGCGTACTCGGCATAGACATTCATCACTGTCAACGCCGAGACCGCAATCGTGCCGACCACAGCCGCGAACGTGCCAAAAATGAGGACCGCGAGGGCAAGGATGATGGCTTTGGGAATCCAACTGCCGCCGTGCTTTTTTTCATAGCGCGTGCGGCGGCGACGATTGTAAATAGGAGTGGAACTCATAAACGAAATTCAAACGTGAAGCGTAACACGGCAAACGCCAAGCGTACAGAACGTTCGCCGTAACGTTCATCTGGTCATTTTGGGAAGCGGGAAAATGACATGATGATTTTACCGAGATTAAAGCATATCGCAAAACGGCGCGACCACATTTGTACTCGAATATGCTACAATTTTTGCAATGGCTTCGACAATTCTGCGTCTCTTTATCGCCGTCGAGTTGAACGACGTAGTGCGCGGCGAATTGAAACGCGTTCAAAAGCAACTACAAGACGAATGTTTGCGCGTCTCCGTTGCCCACGCGGTTCGCTGGGTCGCGCCAACAAACATTCATCTCACGTTAAAATTCTTGGGTAACTGCAATCGCGCGCAAATTCCCGCGTTGACCACTGCCCTCGAACGCGCGGCAAAACATAGCGCGCCGTTCGTCCTCACGGCGCGCGGGCTGGGTTGTTTTCCGAACGCGCGTCGTCCCAACAACATTTGGGTCGGACTGGAAGGCGATGTCAAAACCGCTGCTCTGCTCGCTCAACACATTGAAACCGAAACCCACGCGCTCGGTTTCGCGCGCGACGAACGCGGGTTCACGCCGCATCTCACCATCGGACGCGTCAAACGTGATGCCTCAAACTTCGAGCGCGCCAAGATTGGCGAGACCGTCAAGAATTTCCCGACAACGGGACACGGAACGATTCGCGCCGACGCGGTGCATTTGCTCGCAAGTGATTTGAAACCGTCAGGACCGCTTTATACAACTCTGGCACAAATAAAACTATGACCCTATTTGAAAATCGGCGCGACGCGGGGAAACAACTCGCGTCGCGCCTCTCACAGTACAAACACCACGCGAATGCAATTGTACTAGGCATCCCGCGCGGCGGCATTGTCGTCGCGGACGAAATCGCGCAGGCGCTGCACGCGCCGCTCGACGTAATGATTACGCGCAAACTCGGCGCGCCCGATAATCCCGAACTCGCGATTGGCGCGGTGGCAAGTGACGGCACGCTTTTTCTCGACCGCGTGCTCATTCATCAATTGCATATTTCGTCGGAACAGGTCGCACGCGAACGCGCCGCGCAGCTGCATGAAATTCGGCGCCGCATAGAGCTCTACCGGCGCGACCGACCGCCGCTTACATTGCAGAACAAGCTTGCGATTTTGGTAGACGATGGGATTGCGACCGGCGCAACGACGATTGCGGCACTGCGCGCGTTAAAGAATCAGAACGCCGCGCGTTTGGTCCTCGCGGTGCCCGTTGCCCCGCCTCAAGTGGTCTCGGCATTGCGCGCGGAATGTGATGAGGTTGTGTTATTGAGCACTCCCGAACCCTTTATCGCGGTCGGTTATTTTTTCCGGGACTTTACGCAGGTGACGGATGAAGAGGTGATAGAAATTCTGAATCGGTAGTGAAAAACTAATAATGACTGGCACGCGGTAGGGTAAAACTAAAGCGACTTCCCGCGCCGCGCTTGGATTCCACCCAAATTTTTCCGCGATGCGCTTGTACGATTCTTTGCGCGATGGCGAGACCAAGACCCGCGCCGCCTGTTTCGCGCGAACGCGATTTTTCGCCGCGATAAAATTGTTCAAAGATGCGCGGCACATCACTTTCGGGAATGCCTTCGCCCGTATCAATCACATCCACTTGGACGGAATTGTCTTGTTCGCGTTTGCGCGCTTCGACAAAAATGGTGCCGTCGGCGGGTGTGTGGCGAATCGCATTTTGAATCAGGTTGTACAACACGCGCTGCATCTTGTGCGAATTCATCAACACGGGGTCAACGCTCGGGTCCACCCAGCCGCTCAACTTTATATTTTTCTCCGCCGCCTGCACGTGCATCGTTTCCAGCGTGTCCGAAATCAAATCGCGCAGTGAGCCGGGTTCCACGCGCCACTGCATAACCCCCGCGTCGAGCTGCGACAATTCAAACAAGTCGTCCACAAGCAGCGAAAGATTTTCCGCTTGCAGCTGCGCGTTTTTGAGATAACGCTGCGTGGTCGCTTCATCGTTCACGACGCCATCATTCAGCGCTTCAATCATCGCGCGCAGTGATGCGAGCGGTGTGCGTAAATCGTGCGACACGGCAGCCACGACATCACGCCGCGCCTGCTCCAATTCTTTTTGCTTGAGCGCGCCGCTTTCCAATTTCTCTGCCATATGGTTAAACGCAACCGCGAGGCGTTCCACTTCGTCGCCCGATTTCACCTCCACGCGCGCGCTGAAATTTCCGCGCGCGATATTTTCCGCCCCGCGCATCAATTCCCCCAAGCCGCGTGTAATGGCGCGCGACATCATATAACCGAAACCCAACGAGACCAGCCCCGAAAACGCCAACAGCACCAACAAAAAATTCGCGTCATGTTTTGAAATAAACATGGGCATCGAGACGAGCAGAATCACGAGCGCCGTTACGCCCACGCACAATGCGTAACCGAGCGCGACTTTGCCGCTGATGCCGCCGATGCCCGCGCGCAGTACGAGATAATACGCGGCGAATCCCAGAATTAACGCGACGCTTTCCGCAATCAGGAACAAGCGCAGCAATTCCATCAACTCGTCTATGGGCGAACCGAGCCAAACGCGCGCGAGGGCGAGCGCGGCGAGCGGCGCAGCAAGGAGAAGGATGATTCCGAACGACAGATAACGACGCATTGCTAAAAACAGGTATCGGGTAGTAGGGAGCCCAACGAACTCGGTTGAATCGTTACGCGCCACTTGCTACCTGATACGTGCTACCTCATACTTCTTTTTCAAATTTATATCCTACACCCCACACGGTCAACAGGTAATGCGGGTTCCCCGGGTCGGTCTCGATTTTTTCGCGCAGCCGTCGAATGTGCACCGTGACCGTTGACGAGTCACCGTAATATTCATAGCCCCACACGTGGTCAAGCAGTTGTGTGCGCGTGAAAACTTGACCCGGATGGGATGCAAGAAACCACAACAAATCAAATTCCTTGCTCGTTAATTCGATGGCTTTGTCGGCAACGGAAACGGAACGCGCGCGCGGGTCAATCCGCAAATCGCCGCGCACGAGCGTCCGTTCGCCGGTTTCGAGCATTGTGCCCGTCGTCGCGCGCCGCAGTACGGCTTTGACGCGCGCGGTCAGTTCGCGCGGCGAAAATGGTTTCGTGATGTAATCGTCCGCGCCCAGTTCCAGTCCGACGATGCGGTCGGTCTCTTCACCTTTGGCGGTGAGCATGATGACGGGGACCGCGCTCCACGTCCGCAGCCGTTTGAACACTTCCAAACCGTCCACTTTGGGAAGCATCAAATCGAGCACCACCAAATCGGGTTTGCTCGAATTGAACGCGCTCAACGCCGCTTCGCCGTCACGCGCAATGGTAATTTGAAATCCTTCGCGTGTGAGGTATTTGCTCACTACATCCAAAATTTGCGGTTCGTCGTCTACAACCAAAACTTTTTGCATCGTCGTCACCCCTTCGTTATCGTCAAAATTTCTTGCTCGCGCCTCTCGCAATTCTTACGCGTTTATAAATTGCAAGAGATTGCCGCCGCAATAAAATTTTAAGAAATGCTTGATACGCTGGCAACATCCAGCAGGTACAAGTGTGCAGAGGTCAATATGAAACAACAACTCGTCGGTATTTTTGTGGCAAGCTTGATGTTGGTGTGCGCGTCCGCGTGTGCGTTCGCGCCGGTGCAAGCATTGAACGCGATGCAAACCACCGAAGACGGCGCGCCGGGCATCCCCGCGCGCACAGTCTCAAATGAAAATGCCGATGCGGTGGCGCAAGAGGGACAAATGGTAACGTCAGCCACTCCCGCGCCGGTCAAGCCCGACAAGAGTGAGTTCAAACTGGCGCAGGAAATTTCGAGCGATACGTGGATTAATTCCGGGAAAATCAATTGGTCAGATTTACGCGGCAAGGTGGTGGTCGTGGATTTTTGGACGTTCGCCTGCTACAACTGCAAAAACACACTACCCTACAAAAAGGATTGGTACTCGAAATATGCGGACAAAGGTTTGGTCATAATCGGCGTGCACACACCCGAACTCTCTTTTGAAAAGGTTGTGGACAATGTTCGCAAGGCAGTGCAAGATTACGGCATCCGGTATCCGATTGCGATAGACGGTGATTACTCTAATTGGCGGCGCTATAACGTTTGGGCGTGGCCCACGTGGTTCATCGTTGACAAGGAAGGTTACGTGCGGTACACGCATATCGGCGAAGGCGATTACGCGGGCAGTGAAAAGATGATTCAGCAATTGTTGGCGGAATGATGCAAGAGTAGCAGGTAGTAGGTATCAAGGAAAGCATCTGTCTTCCCTGCTACGTACTGCCTACTACTTTCTTTCTACAAACCGCGCGGCTTCTTCGGTGCGCGCGGGTTTCACCTCAGGACGCCAGCGGAATTTTTTGCTCCACGCGTTTGTTTTTTCTTCCACAGCGTCCGCAATAATGGTCCCCCACAGCGGCGCAAATTTGAAACCGTGTCCGCTGTCCCCTGCCGCGACGACCAGCCCCGGATGTTCCGGGTCATGGTCAACCCAAAAGTGTCCATCCCATGTGTCGGAATACAAACAGATGCGGCGGTACACAATCGGCGCAGCGGCGAGCGCGGGGAACGTCAGCTTGAGAAAACCGCGCAGATGATTTTCTTCGTCCTCGTTCACCACACGCTCGTTCGCTTCGGGATGCATTTCGCGTCCGTCCCAATGGCGCGCAATTTTGACCACGCCGTCGCGGTTGAGGGGAAAGCCATAATAGCCCGTTGACGAGGTGTCGGCGGCAAACACGGGAAACGTGGTCGCGCGAAAATTTTCGGGATGCTCGGGGGCGAGATGAAACACCGGCATTCCGTTCGCGCGCAAATACGGTTTCAGCCAGGGCAACAAATAATGGGTCCACGCGCCCGCCGCGACAAGGACGACATCGGCGGAAATTTTTTCACCGCGCGCAGTGACGATTCCGCGTATGCGTCCGTTCTTTTCAATCAATTCATGGAACGCGGTGCCCTCGCGCAGCAAGACGCCCAACGCTTGCGCTTTGTCAATCAAACGCATCACGACGCGCGCGCTTTCGGCATAACCGCCTTCGGGGTCAAAAAAACCGTCAATGTATTTGCGCGCGTTCCACATCGGGAAACGCTTTTTGATTTCGGGCGGGGACAAGCGTTGGAGAGGATGCCGGCGTTGCTTTAATAATTTCCAGCTCTCCCACTCGTACGTGCCGCGCTGCATTTTGCCCTGGCGCAAATACAGCACGCCCGTTTGATGAAACAGGTCTGCGCCGAATTCGCGATTCCACGCGTGCCAGCCCGCAAGTGACTGTTCCGCAAGCTCTGTATAATCTTTATCCGCGCCATATTCCATCCGCACCACTTTGCTAATATCCGTAGACGCGGCGAGTGGATGCGGCAGCGGACCCGGGTCGAGCAAGGTGACGCGATGGGCGCGCTGTGCGAGTTCGACAGCCGCCGTTACACCGTTGATGCCCGCGCCAACAATTGCAATGTTCATAACTCATGTTACGCAGAATTGTCATTTCGAGCGGTCTTGCGAGAAATCTCGGTGGAAAAAACTGAGATTTCTCACAGAGTTTACCCCGAAGGATTGAGGGGTTCGAAATGACATGCGTAAGGTGAATTCATAAATAACAAGAGATTGGAGACGGGAGATTAAAAATTGGCGAGTCCATCTGCAAACTCCAATCTCCAGTCTCTACTCTTTAATACCAATAAAACGTCCACACTTGACTGGGTTCACTCAAAATGTCATAGGGCGCCTCACAGGTGGAAGGAGTGATTTGATTAGAACGCACCACACTCACGCGCCACAAGAAAGAGCGAACATTGGGCGATGAATCGTCAAAAAATTCGCGCGGAAATTCTTGCGCGCTTGCTTTGGTAAAGCCGCACCAACTGACGGAATTGCCCGCGCGGTCGAGGAAATCAACTTGGACGCGAAACCATTCCAGCGCCCCAATCGTCTGCGCGGGTTGAAACTGCATCACGACGCGTTTGTTCCCGCCGCTGATGCGTTCGCCGTCGGTTGGTGAGACGAGGCGCGGCGCGGCGACCTGAACGCGCGTCGGAATCGGCGTCACGGTATCCGTCACGGGCGCGGCTTGGGGTGCGCGCGTCCGCGTTTCGGTGACGGTGTTTGTCACGGACGGCGACGGAATGGGTGTGTTGGCGCGCGTCCCGGTGGGCAGAGCGGGTGCGGACGATGCGCGCGTCGCGGTAGCGGGCGGGCGCGTCGCGACGAGAATGACGGTAATGGGTGGACGCGTGTTAGTGCGCGTCGGAGTGGGATTTAACGCGATGCTGTTCGGAATAAATTGCTTGAGGTCATTTTGAAAATAAGACGCCACGCCGCCGAGAACGACGAGCAAGAGGATGAGCAGGACCAGCCCGTGCCAGCGTTTCCAATAAAACGCGCGCGGGTTACGCTGACAATTCGGACACGTCACCGCCGACGCGGGAATGCGGTGACTGCAATAGTTACATCGGATGCGGGGAGTTGAAATCACGTTTGGTTTCTTGGAAATAATTTTGGACGATGCGCTTTTGTTTCGGCATCGAATTCAATTCGACAAATGGTTCGCCGCACTCGCAATGATACAACCATCATGGCTTGTTCGCATCTTTCGGATGCGGCGTCAAGGTGACCATCTGAATCTTGGGCGGCATCGTCGGCGCGAGCGTGAGCAGGACATCCAACGTGCCGCGTTCGCATTCAATCGTCCACTTGCCGCGCAGCGCGTTCAAGGGCTCGAACGCGCCGACATGCCGGAACGCGCCCAGTTCGCCGCGCAGCCGATTCACTTCGGCAAGCCGATGCGGGAGGTCGCGGTCGAGAAAAAAATTGTCCGCCGCGTGCGCGGTCAATCCTGCCGCGTCGCCGCCATCCAACCATTTCTGCACCACCGCGCGCAGGTCGGCGAGCACGGGAGCGGGCAAAATTGCGCGCGCCTCCAAACCGCCCGTCTGTGCGAGCAATTCTAAAACGCGCGGAAACAACATGCCCACGCGCGAATAGGTCTTGTTGCTGAACGCGACCACGCCAACGCCGTGATGCGGCAAGAGATAAAAATAGCTGCCATACCCCGGCAGTCCGCCGCCGTGCGCTACGCCATAACCAAATTTTTCGTCATGCCAAACCGCCAGACCGAAACCATATCCCGAGACCGCGCGCCACGCCTCGCCCTCTGATGTTTTGCGCTCCACCAATTCTTCAAAGCGCATGAGCTGCTGCATTTCGCGCGCGGTCGCGCGTTTCACCGGACCTTTATCAGTATCCTCGCGCGGGGGAAACGCATCGAGCAGAA
The DNA here is from genome assembly GCA_029778615.1 of Chloroflexota bacterium. Classification (GTDB taxonomy): domain Bacteria; phylum Chloroflexota; class Anaerolineae; order UBA4142; family SHND01; genus SHND01. The sequence continues at coordinate 61,555 of JAKOPZ010000072.1, forward strand.
AACTCATATAGCGCGCAAAGTCGGGAATGGTGGTGAACAAGCCCGCCATCGCCGCGAACGCGCCGTCGGAGAGAATCGGTTCCGGTTTGAAAATAAATTCGCCGTCTGCCAAATCCATCTCATAGCGATACCCTTGCGCGAGCGCGTCCGGCGGAACGCGCGCCTTGTCCCAAACTGTCGCGTGCATTCCGAGCGGCTTGAGGATTTGTTTGGTAATGTATTTTTGAAAGGTGCTCCCCGTCACGCGCGAAATGACGCGCCCCAACAGCGCGTACGCGTAATTGGAATACTCGAACGTCACATTTGGCGCGTTGGAAAACGGGATCCCCGCGCGCAGCCATTTGGCAAATTTGCGTTCGCCGATTGCCATTTGGCGGTCGCCCCATGGATTGTCTTCGGGAAATCCCGGCGACATGGTGAGCAAATGGCGCAGCGTGAGTGCGGGCGAGTCGAGCGTCGGATACTTGAGCACTTGGAGTTCGGGAATGTATTTCGCGGCGCGGTCATCCAGCCGCAATTTTTTTTCGTCGCGCAGTTTGAGAATCGCCATCGCGACAAAACTTTTTGACATGGACGCGATGCGAAAACGCGTCTCGCGCGTGACGGGCGCGCGCGTTTCCACATGGCGCAGTCCGAGCACGTCGGCATACGCCAACTCATTATCAATCACAATGCCGAACGCGACGCCCGGAATATTTTGTTCCTCGCGATATTCGGCAAACACGCGACGAATTTCGGAAAACGCCGCTGCCAGTTTGACGCGACGCGCGGTATCGTTGAATTGTCCTGCCGGTGGAAAAATATAGTCCGCCCGCATTTTGGCAGAGGGCTGGGAAGATTTTGGCATGAGGCCTCGGGAAATAAAAAACAGCTGCGTTCACCGCAAGCAGTGATGCAACTGTTTATACCACAAGTTCCGCACCTAACCGGCTTTTGTGCCAACTGTGTCGGGTCCGAAGAGTTCACGGACCGAACGGCGATTTGCCCGCGAGCAGACGCGTCACGTCAAAATACGAAATGACAAAAATCATCATGAGCAAAAATACAAAGCCCGCGAGATGCACGTAACCTTCTTTGCGCGCGTCGAGTTTGCGCCCGCGCATGATGATTTCGGCGAAAACAAAAAGCAAGCGTCCACCGTCGAGTCCCGGAATCGGAAAGAGATTAAAGATGGCGAGATTCAGCGACAGCACCCCAATCAAACTGATAATGAACGGCAAGCCGCCGTTCGGCGCGCCTTCCACCACAATTTGCGTGATGCCAACCGGACCGACAACGCCCGCGTTGTTTCCGCGCGAGAGATTGGAAACGAGATTGCGCAGCGCGCTCGGCACTTGATTCAACGCCGAGGACATTTGTGCCGTCGCCTCGCCAATCGCGGGAATGAATCCAAAATGAAAACTCAAACCGAGATTGGCTTGGTCGGCGGGCAGGTCTGCCGGAATTGTAATTTTTGTCTGTTGTGGTTCGCCGTTGCGAATGTAACGCAAGATGGCGACGGTATTCACTTTGTAATGCGTGCTCACATGTTCGGCGAGGTCGTTCTCGTCTTTTAACAATCCGCTCAACGGATTCTTGGGAAGCACATCGAAATCGCCGACGCGCACCAACGCATCGCCCGGCTGCAAGCCCGCCTTGTCGGCAATCGAACCCGGCGCAACGCTCGCGATTTTTGCGCCAATGTCCTGTGAAATCGAAACGCCAATGATGCACGGCGGGTCATCCGCAGGACGCGGCGTGACCTGCACATCAAAACGTTCGGCGGTACCGCGCGGCGTCGGACGTTCAATTGTCAATGTCACCGGCTTGCCGCATTGCGAGCGCAGCGCGTCGGACATTTTTTGGCGGCTGCCGTTTACGTCCGCGCCGTTGACGGCAATGACAACATCGCCTGTCGTCAAGCCCGCGTTCGCCGCCGGAGAACTTGCCGTCACTCCCGCGATTTTTGTATTGGCGGCAAACACAACTTGCGGCACCATCATTGGCAGGAGAATAAAAACCAGAAACGCGAGAATGAAATTCATCGTCACGCCCGCGACCAGAATGATCCCGCGCTGCCACGCGGGTTTATTGACAAACGCGTTCGGCGCGGACGACGTATCATCTTCATTCATTCGCACATAGCCGCCGAACGGAATCGCGTTGAGCGTAAACTCGGTGCCGCGGTCCAACAACTGCACTTGACTTGCCAGCGTCAAGCCGCGACTCTCATCATCTACCGGCGCGAGCGCGGTGAGAATTTCTTTGCCGTCCCGTTGTTCTGATTTGTACGTGACCCACGAACCGGTGGTCACCCCTTCGGGTAATTGAAATTTTTTCGGAATGATGATGCGGCGTCCTTGTACTTGAAGGACGCCGTTGGTTTTCCAAAAAGTGAGGAGACGCGGCGGAAAGCCAATCCCAAACTCTGGCGCTTCCACGCCAAAACGCCGCGCCGCGAGATAATGTCCCAATTCATGCACAATGACCAAAATGCCAATGACGATGAGAAAGAGAACAATCCCCTGCCCGGTTTGAAGTAACTGTCCAAATTGCATGAGCAATCCTTTCCAATCTTGAGCGCAAGCATACCAAGCTGTGCGCTCGAAATTATAACATGCGCCGCGCGTTCACGCATTAAAAGCGCGTGAGAATGTCCCGGCGCTTGCTCATTTCAAAACAAATGCGCGTCGTTCACGCGCGCGCCGCCGCCCGCGCCGCTGACGATGACATCTTGCACATCGGCGAACGTTCGCAAACGACTTGCCACCTCATCAGCATCTTTTGCCTCAACCAAAACATGCACGTTGGGTCCCGCGTCCAGCGTATAGTACGCCTGCAATCCTTCTTCGCGCCACTGCCGCACTGCGTCCATGACACGCACCGTCGCGGGCGCCCAATAAAAAATCGGCGGACGCGAGGTCATGGCGAGCAGATGCAGTTCAATCGCTTCGGCTTCGATTTCCGTGCCCATGCCCTTGAGATTCTTGTTGAGCAATTCGCGGCGCACGCGATGATAGCGCGTGGGCAAGCGCGAAATGCGTTCGCCCAAAAACGGACTCGTGTTGACGAGCGCGTGTCCTTCCGACGAACCAACTTTTTTTGCATCGCGCGAAACAATTGCAATCACATCGCGCAAATCCCACGCGTCGGGCGGCATCAATTGCCGCGCGTACGATTGGTCACTCGTCGAGGTCACGTTCGTCGCGGCGAGCCATTCCACAAAACCGGACGGAATCGAACGCGCCGCGCTGCCGGAACCTTGACGCGCGACGATAGAGAGCGCGCGTTCCTCCAAAGCGAGACCCGCCGCCCGCGCGCCTGCCAGCGTGAGCGCGGCGAACGCGGACGCGCTGGACGCGAGCCCGGTCGCGCTTGGAAAATTATTGCGCGAGTGCACGCGCGCGTGCGTTGAAATTTTTGCGAGCGCGCGCAGGCGGTCCAAATGTTCGCGCACGCGGTTCCAAGTTTTTTCATCCGCCGCCGCATCGTTCACGACGACGACATCTTGTTCCAACGCGTCCTCAAATTCGACGGTCGTTTGTGTCGTCAGCGCGTCGAGATTCATCGAAAGGGAATCATTCAGCGGCATCCGCAAACGCGCATCGAAATTGCCCCAATATTTAATTAGCGCGATGTTGCTGCAAGCGATAGCGGTTGTTTTATTTGACATGGCTCATTTTTCACCTGAAGAGAATACGTAGAAACACGCGGATAAAATTTTCTTGTGACGCAACACCTTCGCCGACCGAAAAAAATATGCAAGTTTCGTAGCGCAAATTTGAAATTTGCGGAACTTGGCGAAGGGATTGTTGACGTAAACAGTTTAGCACTCGCGCGCGAGAGGTCAAAATATTTGCGCGGCGCGCGCGCCTACTCTACGCGCGGGAATGTCTACTGCCTTGCGCGTTGATGGTGAGAGCAAAACTGTTCCGGCAAAAATTTGTTCGGCGCGAACATTGCCGCGCGCGCAGGCAAGCGTATGAGGATGCCAAGAGGAATGCGGCGCGTTTGAGGTTAGGGGCACGTCACCAAGCCGGATGCGCCGCGTACAGCCAAAATGGCAGGGCTGCAACGTGCGCGTAGACGCGCACAGCAGACTTGCCGGAGTTCCAATCTTGCAGCGGACGGTCCGCGCACGTGCGGACAGGGCGCGGCGTCAATCCAATACAACTTCGGGCGTGTGCGCTTGAATTGCTTTTTCGATGCGTTCGCCCTCTTGTTCCGTCAACCAGATGCGCGCGTTCTCGAGCGTCATGACGCCGCACGCTTGCGTAGACGTGTTCTGGGTCTTGCGCCAACTCTTGAACGACGAAATATATTGTCGGCAATTGATGGTATGCGTTTGTTCCGCAAGCGGGCGATTTGTGACCATGCTCGTCAAGAGACTGTGACCGCTCTTTACTTTAATGATTTCCATGTTTCCTCCAGGCATAGGACATGGGCACGAATGGCTTGCCCGGTCCTTTGGCTACCGTTCCAATCCGAAATCCTTCCGCGCGCATCCCGCCCCATTCCGCATAGAGCGAACGCGCTTGAGCATAATCTTGCGGCGGCACGCGAAAAAAGTGCGGCGTGCGTCCATAGCCATTATCAAAAGATACTTGCATCACGACATGGTCCTGACCGTCCGCGTCCCTCACCAACATTTCCCGCATCCAACAAATTTGTTCCACATTCACAAGACACCTCCATCGTACAACGTTCAAGCTTCCATTTCCAGCGGCGCGCCGGTGAAAACAAAAAACCGACCCTTTGCACGAACATTGCCAAAAAGAGAGGGTCGGCGTGCTTCTCCGGTTTGGTATTGAGCTGGATGAATCCGCTCCAATTATTGCACGTTATCGCCTTTCTGTCCATGCCCCGACATGTTCGGGCGAATGAATTCGCGGCACCGGATAGCAAAATCGGTCTGCACCGATTAGTGAATGCAGGTTCACTTGGCGTTGGGTTGCCGCGATTTGAATCGCCCGAATAAAGTCACCCCCAAACTGAACTACACCCCTATTCTCAGCGGCGTTGATGTTCGGGCGAATGAATTCGCGGCAACGGATAGCGAAATCGGTCTGCACCGATTAGTGAACGCCGGTTCACTTGGCTGTGTGTTGCCGCGATTTGAATCGCCCGATTAAACTCGCCCCCAAACTGAACTACACCCCTATTCTCAGCGGCGTTGATGTTCGGGCGAATGAATTCGCGGCAACGGATAGCAAAATCGGTCTGCACCGATTAGTGAACGCAGGTTCACTTGGCGTTGGGTTGCCGCGATTTGAATCGCCCGATTAAACTCGCCCCCAAACTGAACTACACCCCTATTCTCAGCAGCGTTGACGCGGACGCGCGCGTCTGTTAGAATTTTTCCCATGCTGCCCAATGCCTTTACGGTCGAATCGTTTCGCGAGCGCGTGCGCGAATTGGTGGACAAGTTTGAACGCCATCGCGCGGACTATCTCTCCCCCGCGTATTCGGAATCGCAGGTGCGGCTCGATTTTATTGACCCGTTCTTTCGCGCGCTCGGTTGGGACATTGACAATGTGCGCGGGCTTTCCGCGCGCGCGCGCGAAGTGGTGGTGGAACGCGGCGAGACGCTCGGCAAGCCCGATTACAATTTTCGTTTGGACGGACGCACCTTGTTTTTTGTGGAAGCCAAAGCGCCGCATGTGCCGCTCGACCGCGTGGACGTGGTGATGCAGGCAAAATCGTATGCGTGGAATTCGCGCGATGTGTTTCTCGCCATCGTGACGGACTTTGAAGAATTTCGTTTATACGATGCGCGCGTGAAACCCGACCGCCTTCATCCCAACGCGGGTCTGATTTTTGAATATCGTTATACGGATTATTTGAAACCGAAAGCGTTCGACGATTTGGCGCTCTTGTCGCGCGCCGCCGTCGCCGAGGGTTCGGTAGAACGCTTGCTCGGTAAATCGTCCGTGCAGGCGCGCCAAAAGATTCCCGTTGACCAGGCGTTTCTGGACGATTTGACGCAGTGGCGCGAACAACTCGCCAAGGCGCTGCACAAGTCCGACCCCGCGCTCGACGCGGCGGACTTGAATCGCATCGTGCAGGTGTTTCTCGACCGTTTGATTTTTATTCGCATTTGCGAAGACCGCCGCATCATTGACCAACGCCAATTGGAAGATATTGCGCGCGATTGGGAATACAGCCGCAAGCGCATTTCGCTCACCGACGCACTCTACAGTTTGTTTCAAAAAATCAATCAACGTTTGAACGGTGAAATTTTCAAACCGCACGCGGTCGAAAAAATGGATTGGGACATTCACGCCGCGCTCGTGGTGAAAATTATTCAGGGCTTGTATTTTCCCGTTTCGCCGTATCTCTTTGACAAGATTCCCGTCGAACTGCTCGGCTCGATTTATGAACGCTATCTCGGCAAGACGATTCGCGTGGCGGGCAAACAGGTCAAGGTGGAGGAAAAACCCGAAGTCCGTAAAGCGGGCGGCGTGTTTTACACACCAAAATATATTGTGGACTATATCGTCGCGCAGACCGTCGGCAAATTGATTGCGGGCAAGACGCCCAAACAAATCAGCAAATTAAAAATTCTCGACCCCGCGTGCGGTTCGGGTTCGTTTCTCATCGGCGCGTATCAGGCGCTGCTCGACGAACACCGCCACTATTACGCGGAACAGGCGCGCCAACGCGCCGCGCAAGATGAACGTCCGCGTTTGCTCGACGCCGAAGAAGGCGAATACAAACTTTCGCTGCTGGAAAAGGCGGACATTCTCCGCAACAATTTATACGGCGTGGACATTGACGCGCAAGCCGTCGAAATTACGATGATGAGTTTGTATATCAAGATGTTGGAGGACGAACGCGGCGCGCTCACGGGAACGGGCGTCCTGCCGCGTTTACGCGACAATATCAAATGCGGCAACTCGTTGATTGGTTTTGATATTTACGACGACGCGGCGCGCGCATCGACGGACGCGGACAAGGCGCGCATCAATCCTTTCGATTGGCACAGCGAACGCGAAGGATTCGGCGCGATTTTGAACGCGGGCGGATTCGACGCGGTGATTGGCAATCCGCCGTATATATTGTTACAAATACTTGGCGAAAGAAGAATTTTCGATTACCTCTCTTCCAAGTATCGCGCGGCGACGTACAAAATCGATACATATCAAGTTTTTCTCGAGTTAAGTTCAAAGTTATTAAGGATTGACGGGAGGCTCGGATTCATCGTTCCAAATACATTCTTGCGTAACAAGCACTCGCGCGCACTCCGCCAAGTCATTCTTGAAACCTCCAATATCCAATTGTTGCACCTTTACAGTTACAGAGTCTTTGCCAAAGCAAGCGTAGATACTTGTGTAATTGTATTGCAGAAAACAAACAAGCCAGACCCACATCATGAAGTCCAAATCGTTCGTTCAAGTAGTCCCGAAGCCGAACTCCTATCGCATTTTCAGCCACAAAGCATTTGGGTTCAACACCCCGAAAATCAATTTGGTATTGATGAGAAAGGGACGATGGACCTACATGAAAAACTGGAAACTCGATCTGACCCACTTGGGAAAATCGCTACAGCGTATTTTGGTATTCAGACTTTTGATCGGACGAGGTTTGTCTCAAAGAATCGCGTGGACGAAAGGTACAAACCAATCATTGATGGGGGCAATATCTTGCGTTATACGTTGCTTCCAAGCACAGAGTTTGTAGAATTTATTCCGGATGCAATTAAGAGCGGTGGTAAGCAAGCAGTCTACGAACGAGCACGCATTGGCGTCAGACAAATTGGGCAGACTCCGATATGTTGCTTCGTTCCTGCGGGAATTTACACTCTCAATACTGTCTACAACATTTACTTCACAGGTGAAACGCCATACAATCTGAATTTTGTTTTAGGGATTATTGAATCAGAATTAATCCAATGGCATTGGAGACAGACTGCATTCGATGAAAAGAGTACCTTTCCAAAGATAAAAAAGGACGCATTACTACGCATCCCACTTGTGAAGATAGATTTCTCCAACCCCGCCGACGTTGCGCGGCATGACCGCATGGTGCGGCTCGTCGAGAGCATGTTGCAACTGCACAAAGACAAGCAGAACGCGCGCAGCGAGAGCGAACGCGAACGCCTGACGCGCGAAATCAATATCACCGACGAACAGATTGACGCGCTCGTGTATGAATTGTACGAGTTGACGCCGCAAGAAATCGAAATCGTTCGCGGGCGGTAGGGGCAAAGCATTGGCAGGCGCGTCGGTGAATCCTGCGCGGCTGTGTATGCCAATGCTTTGCCCCTACTCTCAATATACGCCACGTGCTTGACCTATTTCGCGCTTGGCGTATATTGTCCAACGTGCCCGCATCGCTCACACTCTCTCACGCCACACTTTATACTCCCACCGCGCGTTTGGAGGATGCCGCGCTCGTCGTCGAGAACGGCATCATCACGCGCATCGGCGCAAGCAGCACAGTCCCAAGTCCACGCGACGCGACGATACTCGACGCGCGGGGCAAAATCATCGCGCCCGGTTACATGGACTTGCAGCTCAACGGCGCGTTCGGCGACGATTTCACCGCGAACCCCGAAACGATTTGGCGCGTCGCGGCAAAACTGCCGCGTTACGGCGTCACATCATTTTTACCGACGGTCATTACCGCCCCGCTCGAACATTATGACGCGGCGCGTCATGTTTTGAAAAATCGCCCCGCGCAGTTTCGCGGCGCGGAACCGCTCGGCTTGCACATCGAAGGACCGTTTCTCAATCCACAAAAAAAAGGCGCGCACAATCCCGCGTATCTCTGCGCGCCCGATGCGGAATTGATTCTCGATTGGTCGCGCGCAAACGGCGTGTGGCTCGTCACGCTCGCGCCCGAACTCCCGCGCGCGCTCGAACTCGTGCGCGACCTGAACGCGCGCGGCGTCGTCGTCAGCATGGGACACACGCTGGCAAATGTGGACGAGGCAAACGCGGGTTATGACGCGGGGATTCGCTACGCCACCCACGTTCCGAACGCAATGCCCGCGCTCGAACATCGCGCGCCCAACGCGGCAGGCGCGGTGCTCGCAAATCCCGAATGGATTGCGGGCATCATTCCCGACGGCATTCATTTGCATCCCGCGCTCGTGAAAATTATTTGGCTTGCCAAAACGTCGCGCGTCAATCTCGTCAGCGACGCGATGGCAGCGCTCGGCATGTCGCCCGGCATCTATCGCCTGAATGATTTTGACGTCATGGTCACCACACGCGACGCGCGTCTGCAAGACGGCACGCTCGCGGGCAGCATCTTGCCGCTCGATGCGGCGGTGCGAAATTTTATCGCCTATACAAATTGTTCTCTTGCCGAGGCGCTGGAAACCGTGACGCGCACGCCCGCGCGTTTGCTAAACCTGCAAAACGAACGCGGCGCGCTCGCCGAAGGAATGCTCGCCGATTTGGTGATGCTCGACGAAACCTTGAATGTGCACATGACGATTGCGCGCGGCGAAATTGTTTACGAACGCGCCATGTAAGGGTCAAGCATTCACCGACGCGCGTGTACGCATCGTCGCGCCGCGAGATGTGAATGTTTTGCCCCTACAGAAATGCTCTCACGAACTCACCTCTATCAAGAAATTCATCAACAACCCGACGTCCTCACGAAATTGCTCGCGACCGAACGCGACAACATTCAACGCCTCGCGGACGAAATCCGCGCGCGCCGCATCACCAATGTATTCATCGCCGCGCGCGGCACCAGCGACAACGCGGGACGCTACGCGCAATATTTGTTTGGCGCGACGAATCAACTGCCCGTCGGCTTGGCAACGCCGTCGCTCTATAGCATTTATCATCGCCCGCCAAAATTCCAAGACGCGCTCGTGATTGGCATTTCGCAAAGCGGCAAGAGCCCCGATATGGTGTCCGTCGTCGCCACCGCCCACCAACAAGGCGCGGCAACCTTGGCGATTACCAATTTTCCCGATTCGCCGCTCGGACAGTCCGCCGATTACATCATTCCCTTGCACGCCGGGCAAGAACAATCCGTCGCGGCGACGAAAACGTATACGACGCAATTGCTCGCGCTCGCGCTCTTGTCCGCGTCGCTCGCGCGCGATGCCGGGATGCTTGGCGTATTGGAAAACATTCCCGCGCAAATGAAACAAACGTTAGCAATGAGCGAGGACATTGCGCGCGCAGCGGAACGGTATCGCTATATGCGCGTGTGCGTGGTCATTGGGCGCGGCTTTAATTACGCCACCGCGTTCGAGACCGCGTTAAAAATCAAAGAGTTGACGTACGTTCTGGCGGAACCGTACAGCAGCGCGGATTTTTTGCACGGACCCGTTGCGCTCGTCGAAGAAGCATTTCCCGCGTTGGTGATTGCGCCGTCGGGCGCGCTGCAAAACGAAATGCGCGCGTTCATTCACACGCTCCAAGAGCGCGGCGCAGAAGTAATTGCCATCAGCGACGCGGCAGAGATTTTGCAGCGCGCGCGGATTGCGCTGGCTCTGCCCGTTACGCTCCCCGAATGGGCGTCGCCGCTCGTCAGCATTGTCGCCGGACAATTGTTTGCGATGCATCTCGCGCAGGTGCGCGACTATGATGTGGACCATCCGCGCGGATTGCGGAAAGTGACAGAGACGCGTTGAACCCCACCACTCTTCATCGGCTCGGCGTTGTTACCAGCGGCGGCGATTCGCAAGGCATGAACGCGGCAGTGCGCGCCGTCGTACGCGCGGGCATTCGCGCGGGACTCGAAGTGTTTGCCATTTACGAGGGCTATCAAGGCATGATTGCGGGCGGCAAAAACATTCGCCGCATGTCGTGGCGCGATGTGGGCGGCGTGCTGCAAGAAGGCGGCACGTTCATCGGTTCCGCGCGTTCCGAAGAATTTCGCACGCGCGAAGGACGCCGCCAAGCCGCGTTCAATCTGGTCTCGCAGGGCATCAACGGTTTGGTCGTCATCGGCGGCGACGGTTCGCTCACCGCCGCGAATCTCTTTCGGCAAGAATGGGCAGACCTTTTGAGTGAATTGGTCGCCGCAGAAAAAATTTCCCCAGCGCTCGCCGACGCGCATCCGCAGCTTGCCATCGTCGGACTCGTCGGTTCCATTGACAATGACATGTTCGGGACCGATATGACGATTGGCGCAGACACCGCGCTGCATCGCATTGTCGAAGCGGTGGACGCGATTATCAATACTGCTGTCAGTCATCAACGCAGTTTCATTGTCGAAGTGATGGGACGGCACTGCGGGTATCTCGCGTTGATGGCAGCGCTCGCCACCGGCGCCAATTGGGTGCTCATTCCCGAAAATCCGCCCGAAGCAGGTTGGGAAGATGCCATGTGCGAACAGATTCAACAAGGACGCCAAAGCGGACGGCGGCATCACATTATCCTCATCGCCGAAGGCGCCATCAATCGCGCGGGCAAACCCATTTCGAGCAGCTATGTCAAGGATGTCTTACTGCATCGGCTGAATGAAGAAGCGCGCGTGACCATTTTGGGACACGTCCAGCGCGGCGGTTCGCCGAGCGCGTTTGACCGCATCATGCCCACCCAGTTGGGCTATGCGGCAGTGCGGCAATTGCTCGAAGGCGCGCCGGAACAGGAACCGCAGTTGATTGGAATGCGCGACAATCGCGTGGTCGTTTCGCCGCTGATGGAAAATGTGCGCAAGACAAAATTCGTCGAAGACCTGATTCATCAGCACCGCTACGAAGAAGCAATGGACATGCGCGGGCGCGGCTTTGTGGAAGCGCATTCAATTCTCAACACGCTTTTGCGGACGCAGCCGAATCCGCCGCGTCAAGGACAGCGCCAGCTGCGGCTCGCCCTGATGCACGCGGACAGTCCCGCGCCGGGGATGAATACGGCGGTGCGCGCGGCGGTGCGTCTGGGTTTGGACCGCGGGCACGTGATGCTCGCGGTGAACGACGCGCTCACCGGACTGCTCGCGGGCGACCTGCGCGAAATGAAATGGACGGACGTGCATGGGATTGTGTCGCGCGGCGGCGCGGAACTGGGCGCGAACCGCCGCGCGATAGAGCCCGAACACTATCCGCGCATTGCTGAGCGGCTTGCGGAATTTCAAATTGACGGCTTGCTCATCATCGGCGGGTGGATGGGTTATGATTTTGCGTACCAACTGCACAAACGCCGCGCGCAGCATCCCGAATTTCGCTTGCCGATTTTGTGTATGCCCGCGAGCATCAACAATGACCTGCCCGGCACAGAGTTGACCATCGGCGCGGACACGGCGCTCAACACCATTGTCGAGGACGTGGACAAATTAAAACAAGCGGCGCTCGCCTCGCGGCGATGTTTCGCCGTCGAAGTCATGGGGCGCGACTGCGGCTATCTCGCGTTAATGAGCGGCATGGCAACCGGCGCGGAACGCATCTATTTTCCGGAAGAAGGCATCACGCTCGATATGCTCCAGCGCGATGTGGCACGGCTCGCCAAGAGTTTTGAAGAGGGGAAACGGATGGGATTGTTGATAACCAGCGAGCGCACCGATTCGCACTATACAACCGATTTCATCGCGCAGTTGTACGAACGCGAAGGCGGAGGAATATTTAGTATGCGCCGCTCGATTCTCGGAAATATGCAGCAAGGCGGAAGCCCCTCGCCGTTTGACCGCATTCAAGCGACGCGTTTGGCGGCGCGCGCAGTGGAATATCTCATCGAACAAATCGAACGCGGCGAACCAGTCGTCGGCTGCATCGGACGCGTCGAAGGAAAAATTACCTACACCTCCCTCGCGCATCTGCCCGATTTGATGCAAGCACACGCGCAGCGTCCCAAAGCGCAAGCATGGTTGGACGTGCGCGAAATCGCGACGGCAATGTCAGAAGAACCATAGAGCCAAAGCATTCACATTTACAAACGCGACACAATTCGCGGACGTGTCCGTGAATGCTTTGCCCTTACATCGGCGCATCCCCAAAATCCGGAATCGCTAACGATTCCCCCTCGCGCAAAGCCGATTCGTGCGCGACAATGCCCGGCGCGTTATAGCGCGCGGCTTGCCACACGTGATTCGGCGGCAGTTTCATCGTCACGCACGCGCGCACAAAATCATCCACGAGAAATTGATGCGAACCTTCGTGCCCGTTGATGAGCCCCGCAAATTCTTTGGGCAAGCGTTCAATCGGATGAACGCGCGCGAAGCCGCTGCGATACTCGCGCGCCAGTTCTTCGGGCAGCGCTTTGCCGAGCAGCGTAACGCGCGTGCCGTCACTCACATCCACATCCGCGCAAACCAACATCTCCGTCACGTCCTCAAATTCCGTAGTGTCCACGCGGTTCCACACTTTCCCGTTGCCCTGTTCTTCGTAACTGCCCAAAGTGCCGTACAAACTCATTCGCACCGACGTTGCGCGCGCGTTTTCGCTCCAACCGATGCGTCGAAATTCGTTAATGCGCGCGCTGCTGCCGCCCGATGTACGAAATAGCGCGGTCTCGTTGCTAAAATCATTGCCCCACTTGCTCGTCTCGCGCACAAAGACGCCATCGCCTTCGCGGTCGCGATAGCCCAATGCCGAGACGCGCGTCATCCGTTCCTTCACAGTGGAAACAATCATACTGATGCTGTGGGTGGGATAAAGCATCGGCGGAAAACTTGCGTATTTTTTCCATTCGTCGCCGTGCGCCCACATGAATACATCGTTGAACCCATGCGACATGTCGTGCAGATATTCCGCTTCGCCAAACACAAAATGTCCAAACTCGCCGCGCGCAAATTTTTCGCGACAATAGAGCGCGGACGGATAGTAATAACTCGTCTCACCGAGCATGTACATTTGTCCGGTTGTTTTCACCGTTTCAATGAGCGCCGCAATCTCTTCGAGCGTAATCGCCATCGGGGCAGCAGAATAGACATGCTTGCCTGCGCGCAGCGCCTTGAGCGCAAGCGGCGCGTGAGACCAGCGCGCGGTGAAAAGACACACGGCGTCCACATCGCTCTCGAGCATCTCGTCGAGCGATGGATACGTTTCGAGTGCGCCGTGCCAATCTTGCGCGTACTGCAAACGTTCCGGCATCAAGTCGGCGATAGCAACGGCGCGCACGTTCGGATGCGCGCGAAAGAGCGGAATAAATTCGGCGCCAAAACCCATGCCGACGATACCGATTTTGATTTGGTTCATCTGCTTGCCTTCCACTGCTGCAGGAGCCGCCGCAATTATCGCGCCAATCGCGACGTTTGTGCGGGACGCGGGCTTGCATTTTAATAACAACACAATCCCGAGCCATTCGTACATGAATGCAGTCCGCGTTGCAAGAGACCGTAGTGGGCGCGGTTTGTCCTTTATGACGCAGTGCGTTATAATTTTTGAAATTCAATTTCCCCGAAAGAATTGCTTTCATGCCAAACGACGCGTACATCTATGATGCTGTCCGCACGCCGCGCGGACGCGGAAAACAAGACGGCTCACTTCACGAAGTCCAACCCGTTGATTTGCTCGCAACGTGCTTGCGCGCGCTCCAAACGCGCAATGATTTGGACACATCGCAAGTGGACGATGTGGTCATCGGCTGCGTGACACCGCTTGCGGAACAAGGCGGCGTCATTGCGCGCTCGGCGGTGATTCACGCGGGCTGGGCGGAAAATGTGCCCGGTGTGCAGCTCGACCGCTTTTGCGCGTCGGGACTCGAAGCCGTGAATACGGCGGCGATGCAAATTGCGTCGGGCTGGCATGAACTCGTTGTCGCGGGCGGCGTCGAAAGCATGTCGCGCCTGCCAATCGGTTCGGACGGCGGCGCGTGGTTTATGGACCCGCGCGTCAACCTCGAAAGCGGATTCGTCCCGCAAGGCATCAGCGCCGATTTAATCGCGACGCTCGAAAATTTTTCGCGCGACGACGTTGACCGCTACGCGCTGCAATCGCAACAACGCGCGTCATTCGCAGAACAAAACGGTTATTTCAAATCGCGCGTTCCCGTGCGCGACCAAAACGGTTTGCTCATCCTCGACCGCGACGAACACATTCGCGCGAATACAACAATGGAACGTCTCGGAAATTTATCGCCCGCGTTTGAAATGATGGGAATTATGGGCTTTGATGCCGTCGCGCTGGACCGCTATCCAAAACTGGAACGCATCGAACATGTTCACACGGCGGGAAATTCATCGGGCATCGTTGATGGCGCGGCGGCAGTGTTGATTGGGAATAAAGAAATCGGCGAACGTTTGGGCTTGAAACCCCGCGCAAAAATTCTCGCGGCAGCAGTGATTGGAACGGAACCGACAATTATGCTCACGGGTCCCGCGCCCGCGTCGAAAAAAGCATTGGCGAAAGCGGGAATGAACGCGCGCGACATTGATTTGTTTGAAGTGAATGAAGCGTTCGCGGTTGTGCCAATGCGCTTTGTGCGGGACATGAATTTGGACGGCACGGAAAACGTGAACGTCAACGGCGGCGCGATTGCGATGGGGCATCCGCTCGGCGCAACGGGCGCGATGTTGTTGGGAACGTTGCTTGATGAATTGGAACGGAATGATTTGGAAACGGGACTCGTGACGTTGTGCGTTGGCGGCGGGATGGGGATTGCGACGATTATTACAAGAGACTAGAGATTGGAGATTAGAGACTATCTGTCATTTCGAACGCAGTGAGAAATCTCCAGTCTCCAGTCTCTTTTTCATTCATGCCAATTCATTATTCATCCGACGAACAAAATATCGTCACGCTCACATTCGACCGCGCGGGTTCGGTGAATCTGATTGACGAAGAATTTTTGCGCGAGCTTGATGAATGTGTCTCACGTTTGACGAATGACGTTTCACTCAAAGGTGTAATTCTCGCGTCCGCCAAAGATACTTTTTTCGTCGGCGCGGATATTGAAATGTTGTCGCGTGCGAACGACGCGGCGCAAGTGTTTGAAATGACGCAAGCGTTCAAAGCGACGTTACGCAAATTTGAAATTTGCGGCAAACCTGTCGTCGCCGCGTTGAATGGTTCCGCGCTCGGCGGTGGGTTTGAAATCGCGCTCGCGTGTCATTATCGCATCGCGCTCGATAATAAAAAATCGCAATTCGGTTTTCCCGAAGTGACGCTCGGCGTGTTGCCTGCGGGCGGCGGCGTGACGCGCATGGTGCGATTGTTTGGCTTGCAGACCGCGCTCCCGTACATGGTGGAAGGCACGCGCTTGAATGTTCAAGAAGCGCAAGACGCCGGATGGATTGATGAAATCGTTTCGACAAATGAAGCGATGATGCAACGCGCGCGCGAATGGATTTTGCAGAATCCACACGCACAGCAACCGTGGGACGCGGACGGTTATCGCATTCCCGGGGGCGACCCGCGTCGTCCCCAAGTCATGTCACAAATTCTGCCCCTCGCGCCCGCGATGCTCACACAAAAAACGCATCGCAATTATCCCGCGCCCGAAGCGATTTTGAGCGCGGCGGTGGAAGGCGCGATGGTGAATTTTGAAACGGCGGCGCGCATCGAGTCGCGTTATTTTGCGAAATTGCTGACGAGCCAGACCGCAAAGAACATGATGAACGCGTTTTGGTTTCAGTTGAATGAGATAAAGACGGGGAAAAGTCGTCCGAAATGTGAGAAACGAGAAACGAAACGACTTGGTGTGTTGGGCGCGGGGTTTATGGGACATGGGATTGCGTACGTTTCCGCGTTGGCGGGAATTGATGTGGTGATGAAAGATGTGACGCGCGAACGCGCGGACGCGGGCAAAGAAAAAATCGCGGCGTTGTTGGATGAACGCGTGGCGCGGGGCAAAATAACTGGAGACTGGAGACTGGAGATTCTTGAACGTATTTATGCGACGGATGATGTGAAGGATTTGCGCGATTGCGATTTGGTGATTGAAGCGGTGTATGAAGACCGCGCGGTGAAAGCGGACGTGATACGTGAAACGTCAAACGTCATGGCGGACGATACATTTTTCGGCTCAAACACTTCGACGCTTCCAATCTCTA
>JAKOPZ010000073.1 GCA_029778615.1 Chloroflexota bacterium
AAAGTCGCGCCAATTGTCATTTCGAGCGGATGCGAGAAATCTCAACCGTTCGTGACAAATGAGATTTCTCACAGAGTTTACCCCGAAGGATTGAGGGGTTCGAAATGACATATCCTTGTCAAGGGACTTTGCAGTCGCCTTACTGTCGTACAAGACCAAACGCGCCGCGCGGCGCGTTTGGTAAAACTCGATTCAACCTAATGGGACGAATCCGCCCCGCTCGGCGAATAGATGCTGTCATCCCATGCCCCGTCAACCATCAAGACGCCGACCGCGCCTTTGGCGATACGAAAGAGCGCATGGTCCACCAACGTATACTTGCCGGGCTCGTTCAACTTGAATTCAAAGGTTGAAACAGAACCGGGCGGGACATACCACGTTTCTTCATTTTTGATGGGCGTGTCCGGCGAACCCGAAAATACGCGGTCAAAGATTTCACCAATGATGTGGAAATTCGAGCCGACATTGGGTCCGCCAACGCCAAAGAACAAACGCACCGTCTCGCCCACGTTCGCATGCAAGGGGAAAAGTTTGGTCAGCGCTTCGGTGTTTCCGTTCATTGTAAAGTATTCCGGCTGCTCTGCCATTGCTTTTTCATCGCTAAATTCCTGATGCCCCTTGTCCCCATTCTTGCCCGTCGTGTACCATTCTCCCTGCATCACATAAAATTCGCGGTCAACGGGAGGCAAGCCGCCTTTTGGCTCGACGAGGATGCCGCCATACATCCCTTGCGCGATATGATGATACGGCGGCGCATACGCGCAGTGATAGACATAAACGCCGGGATTCAATGCCTTGAAGGTAAAGGTCTTGGATTCACCGGGCGCAACGTTCGTGACCGCCGCGCCGCCGCCGGGTCCGTTCACCGCGTGCAAATCAATATTGTGTGGCGTCGTGTTGCTGGGGGGATTCGTCAGGGTCAATTCCACCGTGTCACCTTCCATAACGCGCAGCATCGGTCCGGGCACGGTGCCGTCAAACGTCCAAAACGCGTACGTCGCGCCGGGCGCGATTTCGGCAACCACTTCTTTGGCTGTCAAATTGATTTTCACCGTCGTAGGTTCGGTGCGATGAATCGGTTCGGGAACAATCGAAGGGTCGCGTGCAACATTTGGCTGTTCCAACGTTTTGGCGGGTTCAAGCGCCTTGACGCCGATTCGGTCTACTGCCACCAAAGCGCCTTGGTCCAGTTGAACAGGTCCTGATGTCGTTTGTCCTCCGCCGCCCGTCAACGCGCTGGCGCGTGACGCGGGCGCAGGCAGTTGCGCGGTGCTGCACGCGATAATTGTCAAACCCAGTATCGTAAAGAAAGCGATGGCAACAATTTTGAACTTCATGGTTCCTCCTGTCGGGCAATAACCTGCATGAGCTCGGCGAGGAACAATGCCGCGTCGAGCCGATAGATTTCAATCGCTTCGCCCACAGTTTCAAGGTCTGCAATATCGCAGCCCGCACATGCCATCCCGTGACGATTGAAAACAGGAATCGTCTGTGGAAAGCGCGCCAACAAATCGGCGACTGTCATTTGGGCGAGGGTGAATTCATCGTTCACGTTGTTACTCTCGCATAAATACGCGGCGTTGTCTTTGCGAAACTGCAAACAGCGAGGAATCTATACTCAATGTGCAACTCTTTCGCGGGACAAATGTCATTTCGAGCCATCTTTGCGAGAAATCTCATTCGCGCCTTGCGAGATTTCTCGCTCCGCTCGAAAGGACTAAAGTGTTGCACATTAGGTATCTATTTGTTTGGCGGAGGAACCAAATCTTCGGCGAGAATGACGAGTTTGTGCGGCACGCAGAGGATAATGCGTTCGCGTCCGCTGCTGACGAGCCCTTGTTTCTCCCACGCGCTCAGGATGCGGCTCACCGAATATAAATTAGTGCCCGTCATTTCCGCGAGGTCCTGTCGTGAAAGGGGGTGGTCAATCAAGACGCCTTCGGCGATGCGTTTGCCGCTTTGGCGCGCAAGCCGAAGCAGCGCGCGCGCGACACGCCGCTCCACGCGTTCGGTCTGCAATTCGCGCACGCGTTCCTGTAATTGTTGAATGATTTGCGCGGTATGCTCCAGCGCGTTCAATGCTAGCGCGGGAATTTCCGCGACCAATTCGCGCATTGTGTTCGCGTTCCACACCCACGCACTGGACGGCTCATCTCCTTGCGCGCTCGCGGGATATTCTTTGACGCCAAATGCCGCAATCGCTCCAAACATTTGCCCCGATTGAATAAAGTGCATGAGCACCTGCGTACCTTCGGGCGTCGTCTGGAAAATGCGTACCTGTCCGCTTTTCAAGATATGGAAATTTTCGGCGGGTTCACCTTGATGGAAAAAAAACGCGCCGCGCTCGATTCGTTTTTCGCGCACGCGCGCGGCGACCAAATCCAATTCCGCGTCTGACAAATTCGCAAACAGCGCAACATGCCGCAGTGCCGCGCGCAAAGGTGTATCCGCAGAATTCAGCATGTCCACATTGTATATCAAAGCCGCAAGTTTTTTTGAAAAAAAAAGAAACGCCCAAACACATCGTCGTGTTCGGGCGTCCCAAGAAGAGGGGGTGACGTTCAATTCACTTGCTGCTCCAGCTCATCATGCGACCGGCTTGAAAATCGTACCGAATCGCTATCGCGTCCGTGACATTTTTCAACACCTGGGTCACATGCGAACCATCCGCGTCCATGACAAAAAATTCCCATCTGCCGTTGCGATTGGACAGAAACAAAATCTGTGAGCTGTCCGGCGACCACTGCGGCGCGACGTTGCTCGGATGATAATACGCGAGCGTTACATCGCGCGTGAGGAGATGTTGATTGCTGCCATCCGCGTTCGCCAGCGCGATTTGCCACGTCGGCGGCTGCATCACCATGTAGGTAATGAGTTTTCCGTCGGGCGAGTATTGCGGCGACATGATGCGGAGAGGATTGTACGAGTCCGAAGTAATTCGCAAATCGCCGATAAAGGGCTGCGCGTCGGGTTCGCCGCGCGAGGTAGTGGTCATCAAACCGATGGCGGTATCATTGTAAGCAATCTTGTCGTTCGCCGCATTCCATGTGGGCGTAAACGCGTTGCCGCTCGAACGTACATCGTGGTACGCCCCGTCGCTCATATTCACTGCGCCGAGTCTCCATTCGGTTGACGAAGGCAGTTGAAAACAGCGTCCGCGAAAACAGCGTTCGCCGCCGCCTTTGGTCGCGCCTTGAAACGCGAACACGATTTCGGAATCATCGGGACTCCACATCGGCGCGCGCGGTTCGAGCGTTTGATACAAGAGCCGTTCGTTGGAACCGTCCGCGTTAACGACATAAATTCCCGGCACGGGTCCCTGTCGCGCAAACGCAATCTGCGTCCCCGCGTGATTCCACACAGGGTCGAGCCCGAACGTCACGCGCTGCAAATTTGACCCATCGCCGTTGACCGTATAAATGTTTCCGCCGGACGCTTCCGCAAACACGAGCTTGCCGCGGATGCCCTGTCCGATGGCGGTCGGTGTAATCAAAGGGTCGGGTCGTCGCGTGGGCGTTGGCGCGGGTGGAGCGGCAGTCACTGCATCACCTTCTACACGCACGCGCACTTCAATCGGCGCGCCGCTGTCATTATAGACGACGGCATAGTACGTGCCCGCTTGATTAAACACACCGCTCCAGCCGAGTGTATGCGCGGGCTGCTTGCTGCCAACACCGATTGCTTTCAAACTTTCGCCGCGCGCCCACGCGTCAATTTGTTCCGGCGTATAGATTTCCAAACGCAGACCGTCGGATGTACTCGCGTCGAGCGTCGCGCTCGCGTCGCGTTTTTTCCCACCCACGTCAAATTTGTACCACTGCGCGGAATGGGGCGCGACGGTTTGTGCAGCTCCAACGGGATACAACGCGTCGCCGGGTCCCGAACCGTTCGCGCTGACACTGCGCGTTTCCCACGCGCCGAAACCCAACGCGACGCACAAAACAAAAACCAGAACTCCAAATCGTTTCAACATGAATCTCGCTTCGTCAGTCCAAAAATTATTGACTCATGTTACGCAGAATTGTCATTTCGAGCGGTCTGGCGAGAAATCTCGGTGGAAAAAACTGAGATTTCTCACAGAGTTTACCCCGAAGGATTGAGGGGTTCGAAATGACATGCGTAAG
>JAKOPZ010000360.1 GCA_029778615.1 Chloroflexota bacterium
GTTTCGCCGTGCGGCAGCGTGAGCCACGCGAAACCGAGGTCAATCGTCATTTCGCGTTCTTGCTCTTGGCGCAAGCGGTCGGGATTGATTCCCGTCAATGCCTGCACAAGCGTAGATTTACCGTGGTCAACATGTCCGGCAGTGCCAATCAAGCGCATACAACAAAAATGCAAAATGCCGAATGCACAATGCACAATTCCCTGTGCATCATGCATCGGGCATTCCTTTTTACAAAATCAGCGGGCGCAAAATCGGATTAGGAATTTTCCTCGATGGGACGCGGCGCGGGGTTCTTTTTCACTTTGGCAGAGGCGCGTTCGTTTTCCACGCGCGTAATCAAATCGCTGGCAAATTGTTCATAGCGCGCGTTGGTGTTGCGTCCGTAATCAATCTGCATTCGCACCACATCGGCGAGAATGGAAAGAAAGCGCAAACGGTCCGCGTCGCCGCGTTCGCGCAGTTCGCGAAATTCTTCCATCACTTGGGGACGCCATTCGTCAATGGGGTCGAAGCGAGCGCCAATCGCGCTAATTTTTTTCGACCAATCTTCGCGCATAAATTCCCATTCTTTTTGAGACTGGTCTTCGCGTTTTATTAAATCTGCCTTGAGCGTTTCCAATTCTTTGCGCGTAAAATCTTCGTTCAATTTTTGCCGTTGCGTAAGGCGCGGCTCGATTTGTTTCAACTGTGTTTCCAGTTCACGCAAGAGCGCGAGATAGCCGCGCGTCTCTTTTGGCAGTTCTAATAACGGGCGCAGCTGCGCGATCCAATCATCCATCTCGCGCCGCTGCACTTTCATCTGTTCATTCCATTCGGTTACTTGGCGCTGGCGCGCCTGGTCGGAACGGCGCATCGCTTCCAACGCGTCAGCGCGGTCAGCGCGCAGGCGGTCGGCAAGCTGCTGGACTTCGGCAATCAACGCGCCGGTGCGCCGCACCCATTCTTCCGCAACTTGAATGCGCGTGTTCATGCTGTCAATTCGTTTGTTCAATTCCTCGATGCCGCGAATGAACGCGACCTGCCCGCCTTCGATGCGTTTTAACGCTTCATGGTCGCTGTGGATGAAACGCTGCGTCTGTCCGAGCTGGTCAATTTTCGCGCTCAATGCTTCCACTGCCTTGTCAAGGCGGTCGCGGTCGAGCGTCCGCACCTGAAGGTATTCGCCTTCGCGCTGCTGCGCGCGGCGTTCCGCCTGCTCGAACATGACGTTGACTTCGGTCTTGAGCTGTGCGAGTGCGCTTTCCACCTGCGAATAGCGTAGGGATTGTCCCTGCACGCGCGCGAGCCGTTCCTCCAAATCTTGCAGTCCTTTGGAAAAACCATTCAACTGCGACAAGTAATTTTCAATCTTGCCGTTCAGGTCGAGCAGGGTGGCTTTGTCGCGGCGATGTTCTTCATCGAGCCAATTTATTCTTTGAATCGTTTGGTCAGGGATCATGGTTCCTCCGGCGGAATTGCGCGAGTGATTATACCGTCAAAGCGTGAAACGTAAAACGTGAAACGCGAAACGAGAGAGGCAAGCCGGAACCGGGCAAGGGCAAACGCGGACCGCAAAAGGCGAAAGAAAAAGTTTTGATTTCCAATCTCGAATCTTTGCTATAATCGCGGCTATGCCCACACGCGAAGACATCATCATACAAAACGTAAAACCTTTTTTGCCGTCCCACGCGCGCGTCCTCGAGATTGGCGCGGGGAATGGGCTCGTGGCGGAAGTGTTACAAGACGCGACGCATACCGAATTTACACTGCTCGACGTGGTGAACTATAACCGCAGTCGCTTGCCGCTGACGGTGTATGATGGGATGACGCTGCCCTTTGAAGAAAATGCTTTTGATTTGGTGCTATTCATCTTTGTCTTGCACCACAATCCCGACCCGCGCCCGTTGCTGCGGCAAGCGTTGTGTGTGGCGCGCCATGGCGTGCTCGTCGTCGAAAATGACACGCGCGGTTTTTTGAAACGACCCCTGACGCGTTTGATTGACTCGACGGAATTTTTGCGGCGCGGCGTGCCGCCAAATTATTTTGTAAAATCCACCGACGAATGGCTGGAGTATTTTCGCGCGCTGCCCGCGCGTGCCAATCTCCTCCACACTTTCAAGATCGGTTGGTACTGGAACAATGTTGTGTTGAAGGTTGAACGTGTGTAATAGCAAAGCATTTTCGTTTCCCTTATTTATAGAGTCACAAACGCGTCTGAAAATGCTTCGCCCCTACAGTTACCACACCTCACTCATTGCTTGGAGACTCACATCATAACGATATTGAATCTCGAAATGTCCGTCGTCAAATTCTTCGTGGCGATATGGAATCCCCGCGCGTTTTAACCGCGCCACGAATGTCCGCGCGCCAAATTGCAAATTGAATTCATCGCGCAGTCCGCAATCCAAAAATAACAATTGCATCGAACGCAGCGCATTTTCGTACTGCGGTATCAATTCAATCGGGTCCCACGCTTTCCAACGCGCCCACACGTCATCGTTCCACTCGCCCGTTTCAATATCGAACGGCAAATCAAATCCCCACGCAGAATTTACATTCGGCGAATAACACGCGGCGTAACCGACCGTCGAAAGAATCGCGTGAAAGTCGCCTTTTTTCGGATGCAGGTCGCGGAATGTTTCGATGAATTTTTCCACGCCGCCGAAATTTTTGAGCGAGCGCAGCGTCGGCGGAAAATCTGGGCGGTAACACAAATCAAAGTGCATGTCGCCGCTGTGACATGCGACCGCGCCGAACATTTCGGGATGTCGCATCGCTTGCATTAGCGCGCCATAGCCACCCGAACTTTTGCCTGCGACGCCGCGTCGTTCCCGTTCGGGAATGGTGCGATAGTGTGCGTCCACATACGGAATCAATTCCTCAATCAAATAATCTTCGTAGCGCCCCGTGCCTTCCGAATTGATGTACTGACTGCCGCCGTATTTGGTAAAAAAATCGGGCAGCACCACAATCATCGGCTGAATTTTTTTTGTCGCAATCAATCTATCCAAACGCTGTTGAATGTTTTCATCCCACGCGGATTCATTCAGCATCATCGTCCCGCGTCCAGTGAACCCCGCGAGCAAATACGCGGACGGATAGCGTTTCTTTTCGTCATAGCCATCCGGCAAATAAACTCCGACGCGGCGCGTGTGCGGGTCATTCAAAAAATTTCCTTGCAGAATTTTGCTTTCGTGAAAAATGATTTCGACGCGGCTGGACATTTTGCTTTCCTCCATAAATGAAAACGGCTGTCGTATTGACAGCCGTAGTGTAATCGAATCGCGCGCCTGCGCAAGAAAGCTTGTTGTTACGCTCTATTGCTTTTGTTTGCCGTCATTTTCCAAACGACGGTCGCTCTGTTCCTTTTGTTTGCCGTTGTTTTCCAAACAACCATCATTTTGCCATCGCGCGCAGCCGTAACCCCAACCAAATGAAAAACGCGGGATTCACAATCAGCCCCGTCACTGCCGCGACGAGCAGAATCACCGGATTCATCGCGTCAAGAATGATGAGCCGCGCGAGGTAGATGAGGATATTCAACACCCCTGCCAGATAACCCAATTGCGCGAGCCGCGTCGGAAACGTTTTCCCTTGTGACATGAGCCACGCAAAGAGTACGAGTCCGATGCCCGCCAACCCAAAGGTCGCAATCCCCCGCGGGTCAACTTGACTCGGCAGGTCAGCCAACGCGGGCAAGTTCTGCGTGGGCGGATGCAATTGATTTGCCAAATCGTACGCGCCGTGCGTGGCGCCGCCGAACGCGCCGAAAACGCCGATGATGAGCGCGAGCGTGGCAAAACCCGTGTCCGTTTCGCGGACATGTTGGTAAAGGGCGACAAGCGCGATCGTACTCAAGATGCCGCCAAGCACGAGCAAAAGGGACGCGAGCGCCAACCCGAGGTCGGGCGCGAGCTTGAACAAAT
The DNA here is from genome assembly GCA_029778615.1 of Chloroflexota bacterium. GTDB lineage: Bacteria > Chloroflexota > Anaerolineae > UBA4142 > SHND01 > SHND01. The sequence goes on from JAKOPZ010000360.1 coordinate 3,906, forward strand.
AAAGAAAAACAAAAGCGACGGAATAAAGAGGTCCGCCGATGCCTGCGAGAATGGCGGCGATGCCTGCAAAATTATCGTAGCGTTTGGTTGCCATATTGCCTCCTCCTGGATGATTGTTCCAAGTGTATCACGGGCGCGGAGAGATTCCAGACCAAACACTGTTCACTTTTTGTTCAATTTGAAAACAAGATATGGCAGGTGGGGACAAAGGATTGGGCGTCGCGATAGTGAATCGGGTGACGTGCGCTTCTGCCAATGCTTCGCTCCTACGCTTTCGACTTTTTCTGTAACTCGAACAATTTGTTTAACGCCTCAATCGGCGAAAGACTCATCACGTCCAACGCGGCAATTTCCTTGCGTAAATCGTCGTCGGGCGAAAAGAGGCGCAATTGAATCGGCGCAGCATTTTCCTCCCGTCTCCCGTCTCTCGTCTCCAGTCTCCAGTCCCCAGTCTCCAATTCTTTCAGAATTTCCTGCGCGCGATTCACCACCGGCTGCGGCACACCCGCCAATTGCGCGACGTGAATGCCATACGATTTGTCCGCGCCGCCGCGCACAATTTTGTGCAAAAAGACCACATGGTCGCCTTGTTCGACGACGGCGACATTGTAATTTTTTACGCGCGGCAAATATCCTTCGAGTTCCGTCAGTTCGTGGTAATGGGTGGCGAACAAGGTTTTCGCGCGCGCTTGGGGATGATTGTGCAGGTATTCGATAATGGCGCGCGCAATCGCGATGCCGTCATACGTGGACGTGCCGCGTCCGATTTCGTCCAACACCACGAGCGAGCGCGGCGAACAGTGATGCAAAATGTTCGCGGTCTCGACCATCTCGACCATGAATGTGGACTGTCCCGCGCTAATGGCATCCTCCGCGCCGATGCGCGTAAAGATGCGGTCAACAATTCCGAGACGCGCGCTTTCCGCCGGAACGAAACTTCCGATTTGCGCCATCAACACAATCAACGCAACTTGACGCAAGAACGTTGACTTGCCGCTCATGTTCGGACCGGTGATGACGTGAATCCATTCGTCCGCGTTCAACGTCACATCGTTTGGTACGAACGGTTCGTCGCGCAAACGATTTTCGACAACGGGATGACGCCCGCCGCGAATTTCAATCACGCTTTCCGCGACCAATTCGGGACGCGCGTAACGCTGTCGAATCGCCACTTCGGCGAGCGCCGCATACACATCGAGTTCGGCAATTTGCTGCGCGGTTTTCAAGAGACGCGACGCGTATTGCGAAATTTCTCCGCACAAGGCGCGAAACAGCGTTGTTTCCAATTCCACCAAACGCTCTTCCGCATTGAGAATCAATGCCTCGTATTCTTTGAGTTCGGGTGTGATGAAACGTTCCGCGTTCGTCAACGTTTGCTTGCGAATGTAATCGGACGGCACCTGCGGCAAATTCGGCGTCGTGACTTCGATGTAATAACCGAACACGCGATTGTAACTGACCTTGAGCGATTTGATGCCTGTGCGTTCGCGTTCCGTTTTTTCCAACGCGGCGACCCAATCTTTCGCGTTGCGCGACGCGTGCGTAATCGAATCCAATTCGGCGGAATAGCCCGGCGCAATGACGCCGCCGTTTGCCAAATTCGCGGGCGGGTCTGCCACCAACGCTTTCGCAATCAACGCGCTGACTTCGGGGAGGGCGTCGAGGGCAGAGGACTGAGGGCTGAGGGCTGAGTGGGATTCACTCGCCAAAATTTGATTCAATTCGGGAATCATTTCCAAACTCATGCCCAATGTCCGCACTTCGCGCGGCGACGCAATGTTTTGCTGAATGCGCGTCGCGAGTCGTTCGATGTCGCCGATTTGTTTTAACAACTCGCGCACGCGTTCGCGCTGCGCGGTATCTTGATAAAACGCGTCCACGCGGTCCAACCGCGCGTTCAACGCGTCCACATCGCGCAGCGGTTGAATCAACCACTGCCGCAACAAACGTCCGCCCATCGCCGTGCGCGTTTCATCCAGAACGCCGAGTAGGGAAAGTTTTTGTCCACCGCCGCGCATCGCCGAAACCAATTCCAAATTTCGGCGCGTCGGCGGGTCGAGCGTCATGAACGAATCGGTGGCGTACACGCGCAATGCGCGCAATTGTCCGAGCGCGCCGCGTTGATTTTCTTGGAGATAGCGCACAATGCCCGCCGCCGCGCGCGTGGCGAGCAACATGCCTTGCAAACCGAAACCGTCGAGTGCTACGACGCGAAATTGTTCGCACAAAATGCGCGCGGCGGAATCGTCGTCGAGCGGCGAAACGTGCGTAGTGGGATATGAAAATTTCTCTTGAAGATTTTTGGTGAGGAACAAAACTTCTGCGGGCTGCAAGCGGTCGAGTTCCATCATCACATCGCGCGCGTCAATTTCGGTTGCCGCAAATTCGCCCGTCGTAATGTCCGCATGCGCGATGCCCGCGCGATTGTCCAGGATGAAAACCGACGCGAGATAGTTATTCGCTTTGTCTTGCAGCAAATTCGGTTCGACGACAGTGCCGGGCGTGACGACGCGCTGCACCTCGCGTTCCATCAAGCCCTTTACAGGTTCCGTCGTCGTCTGTTCGACGATGGCAACTTTGTGTCCTGCTTGAATCAAACGCGCGAGATAATTTTCGACCGCGTGATATGGTACGCCCGCGAGCGGCACGCGTTCGCCATCGCCCATCTCGCGCCCCGTGAGAACGATTTGACAAACGTCGCTGACGATTTTGGCATCGTCGTCGAACGTTTCATAAAAATCGCCGAGCCGAAAAAAAACTATCGTTTCGGGAAATTGTTTTTTGATTTGGAGATATTGGCGGCGGACGGGTGTCATAATGGACAATGATAATGCAGGTCAAGGCGCGAAGCAAACGCTCAAGACCTTTCGGAGTTTGGCAATTCGCAGAATTGCATAAACCATCAAAGGTCTGTCGTTCAAAACCAAATCTCAAGAACACTACAATATCTCAAAAACAACAACCGACAATGGATGTCGGTCGTTTTCGTTTTCATGTCGGCTGTCGCGAATTCTTTTATTTGGCGGGACATCGGCTACGCCGGAACGATGACGACATTGCCCTTTTTGTGTCCCGCCGCTACGTAGCGGTGCGCGTCGCGGATTTGTTCCATCGGATAGCAGCGGTCAATGACGGATTTCAGATGTCCTGCTTCGATGAGCTCTGTGAGAAACGCGAGGTCTTGGGCTTTTTGTTCTGACGCCCGCAAGCCCGGCGCGACGAACCGCGCTTTTTTGCCGCGACTGTTGCGCGTCAGCAAGAGTTGGAACAAAAAATCCGGCGCAGGCACCGATGTCACATATGTACCTGTTTCCTTCAACAAATTCTTGCATCGCGAAAACGAACTCTTGCCGACGGCATCAAAGATGAGGTCATAGGTTTCGCCGCGCTTTGTGAAATTTTCTCGCGTATAGTCAATGACCACATCAGCGCCGAGCGATTTTACCAACTCTACATTGGTGGTGCTGCAAACGGCGGTCACGTGCGCGCCAAAATATTTCGCCAACTGCACCGCGTACGACCCGACGGAACCGGACGCGCCGTTGATGAGAACTTGCTGTCCGCGCTGAATTTTTGCCGCATCGCGCAGAAAATTTAGTGCGCCCAATGCGCCGTCCGGTACGCCGACTGCCTCCACATAATTCATATTCGCGGGCATGATGGCGAGCGGTCCGTCTTGTGGCATACAAATGTATTCGGCTTGACCGCCCTGTGTCATGGCACATGCCGCATACACGCGGTCACCTATTTTGAATTTGGTCACATCCTTGCCAACCGCTTCAATTTCGCCTGCAAGCACATCGCCGGGAATCGCGTGTTTGGGTTTTGTGATGCCGTTGAACAAGCGGGTGACCATATCGCCTTGACGAAAACCGGGGTCGGTGGCGACCACTGCCGACGCATGAATTTTGACAAGGACCTCGTTCGCTTGAGGCGTCGGTTTTTCGACATCTCTCACTTCAAGTACATCCGGAGAACCATAACGCGTTGCCACAATTGCTTTCATGATTGCCCTCCCAGTTCGCGCGTTTTGAGCGTCACACTAACCGCGTTTGTTTCGGGACTGCGCCAGCGCCATGCAAACCAAACAATGAACAGTGCGGCTGCGATTTCGAGCGTGGCGAAAAAGATGTACGTCGTTGTCATGGAACCGCCGCCGATGACAAAGACGATGGTAAAGACAGCGGCGATGAGATTGGCGATGCGATTGGGTTTGTGTGCGAGCACGCGGGACAAGAGCACCATCGCAATCGGAATCTCGGTCATCACCGCCGCAATCAACAGAAACTCGGATGTGATTTGAATTTGCTCTGCATAACCGGACATGATCTGTTCAAGCGCGCCCGGGTGCATAAAGGAAAAGATATCCGCAAAAATCATGTTCAGCATGACAAAAATCCACAGCGTGGAGAGTCGCGCTTTTGTTTCCGTAAAGTTGATGGATGTGTTGGTATTCATGGTTCATTCCTTTTTTGATTTTGAGTTTCCTCAACGCGGTTGACAGAGAGCAAAGTCATTCCCAAGTTCCGCACCTTTTTGAGCAAGCCATACAACGCCGGCTGGTCAAGGACGGGACCGGTGAGAAGCGTATCGCCTTCTGCAAGCAAGGTGATGGACATGTTTCCAAACCAGCCCGTCCATTGAGGATTCAAATGCCCTGCAATCCTGATTTGATAGATGACGGGTGAACCGGCGTTTTCGTCGAGTGCGTTTGACATGGCTTGTCTCGTCAATCACTGATTGTTCTCTCGAACCTATTTCTCTACAGTGCAGCCGCAGCAGGTTCTGTTTTGACCGCGCCGCGCACTGGACTGCGGCGCAGCAAGACGACGCCCAACCAAATGCACCACACAATCAGACCGACACCAAAAGCCATCGCCATCGGCAATGCCAGAGACGGAA
>JAKOPZ010000361.1 GCA_029778615.1 Chloroflexota bacterium
GCAGCGCGAGTTGAGTTTGTTTCAGTTGGGCCTGCGGTGGCTCAAGCGCTGCGTCTCGACGGCAATTCAACGGCTCGTACGATTCCATGCCCGGTTATCACCGATTCGTCTGGCTCCTGTCATACGATTATCTACTTGTTAAAAAGTGTAAGGGAATCAGATCAGGAGTTTAGATTGAGCAAATGATTTCGCGTCGGAGATTTTTTCAGCTCGCTGGCTTGACTGCATTAGCCTTAATCCAGTCATCCCGCGCGGGGCGCGTTGGGGCGCAATCCGATTGGCGTTCATTGCTCATCCATTATCGCAATGGCGCGTTGAATAATTATTGGGAAGAGAATGGACGCCGCGCGATTTTGGCGAGTCATTTGTATGCGGGAATTTATATTCGCGATGGATTGTTTTGGGGTCCTCTCGGTTTGGAGGACGCCGATTTCGGTTGGGATTGTTATCGTTGGTTTGCCGAATCGCAAATGGAGAATGGACAAATCAAAAGTGCCGTGCCGCTGAGTCCCGAACAGGCAGATTCTTTGCAAACGCACGATGACGAGGGTTCCCTATTGTTTGTGATTGCTTCCGATTGGCTTGCGCGCGCGCGACGCAAGATTGAACCAGAGCGCGTTGTACGCGCGTACGAATTTGTTCAAACGCATGTCGTTGACGATTTGTATCTTTCGCCGCCGGGTGCATTTCGCTATTGGCTGGATACGATGCAGCTCGATGTGAGCGATGCGCTGGCGCACAATCAAGGATTGTTGTGTCTTGCGCGGCGCGCGATGGTCAACTTGGGTTTGGCGGATGTCAACGAAGGAAACGTCACGGCGGCGCAGCGCGCGTATCGTTCATTTTTTGACGCGGCGTCGGGCTATCTCACGTGCGGCAAACAATCGCGTTTTGCAACGGCGCAAGATGTTTCCGCGCTGTTTCCCGAATTCTTGAGTCGTTATCTATACAATGAACCGATTTTGAGTGATGAGATGGTGTTGGCACACGTCAATCGAATTCTTGGCAACGCGTCGGTTTTTTCATTCAACCGCACATTGGCAGGAATCAAAGTTCTCTCGTCGCGCAGCGGCGCATTTCTATCGCCCACTTGGTTTCTGGTCCCCGGACTCAATCGCGAAGGGAATTATCAAAACGGCGCGCATTGGTCCCTTTACAGCATCGTGATGCTGGCGTTGGCGTACCAAATCACGCGCAGCGAAATTTACGCGCGGCGCATTGGCGAATTGGTGTGGAATGAATTGGCGGCGGACCCTCATTCCAAAGAATTTATCGTGCTGACACCGGGCGCGGTTGGCACATTTGACCCGGTGCGTTCTGACTATACATGGAACGCGCTCATTCCAATTGCGTGTCGGTGGTGCGGGCTTACATCATAGAACGGCTTGTATTGTAGGGCAGCGCGTACAGTAAAACGTATGGACAGGTTGATTGGCAAACAGCTTGGCGCATATCAAATCCTTGAAGAACTCGGCAGCGGCGGCATGGCGAGTGTTTATCGCGCGCGCCATACGCTCACGAATCAAATCGTCGCCATCAAAGTCATGCACGCGCATCTCGCCAAAGATGCGACGTATGTTGAACGTTTTCGCCGCGAGGCGGGAATGGCGTTGGCGTTGCAAAGTCCGAACGTCGTACAGGTCATTGCGATTGGGGAACAAGATGGCACGTGGTTCATTGTGATGGAGTACGTTGAGGGCAAAACGCTTCAGCGCGTTTTGCGCGAACGGGGCGCGCTACCAGTGACGGAAGCATTGGAGATTACGAACCAAATTTTGAACGCGTTAGAGGCAGCATTTTATCAGGGGATTGTGCATCGCGACATCAAACCGCAAAATATCATGCTCGCGTCGGACGGCAATGTCAAAGTGATGGATTTTGGCATCGCGCGCGCAGCGGGTTCGATGACGTTGACGCAAACGGGATTTTTTATTGGGACGCCGCAATACGTTTCGCCCGAACAAGCGCAGCGTGAACACATAGACATACGCTCTGACCTGTATTCGTTGGGCATCGTGCTGTACGAAATGTTGATGGGCATTGTGCCGTTCGACGCCGAGACGCCGTGGGTTGTGATTCGGATGCATCTCGATACGAAACCGAATCCGATGCGGCGGATGAAACGCCACATTCCTTCAGGCGTCGAAGCCATCGTAATGCGCGCGCTCGCAAAAAAGCCCGAACAGCGTTTTCAAAATCCGAGTGAAATGAAGCGCGCGGTCGCGGAACAACTGCGGCGTTTGCAGCCATTTCCAAAACGCGTTGACGAAATCAAGACAATTGTCAGACCCGTTCCGAAATCCATCAATGCGCGCGTGTCTCCTATATTGTTAATTCCCATTGCCGCAATAATTCTTGTTGCCGCATTTGGCGCGTTTGTCTTGTTCTCTACTTTACAAAATCCATCGCGCCCAACATTTCCTACATCACAAATCGCGCTTGAATCAACCGCAACATCACGGCCGTTCACTGCATTAGCTCTCAAGCCCACTCGACTCGCTACTCCTACAAACACGCGGCGCCCAAGCACATCAACCGCGACGAATGTTCCGACACCTACACCGACTTTTACTCAGACTGAAACGCCGACACTCGTGCCGACACCGACAATGCTCGTGGGAGATTTTCTCATTCCCGTAGACGAAATCAAAAAGAGCTTGGGGAATGAACCGATTACGTTCACAGAACAGTACGTGACCATTAGCGGACAGCCGGTGAAATACTATGATGTGAGTTTTGAACGTTGGGGACGACGTGCCACATTGGCGGGACAAATTCCTTCCCAAGTGCTTAAAGCGGAGAGTAATTCCCGTTCTATCGAGGTGCGCGGCTTTACGGGCTATTACGAAATTAAAGGCAAGCGGCAGGCTGTCTTTTTGCTCTACCCGGAATCGTTTCAAGGAAAACCTGTCGCCCCTGTGATTTATCTTATCGAGGGTGGAGACCCAAACATATATACGGATTGGCGCGCGGGGCTCTATGACTTGGAACGCGGAGAATTTGTCAAATCCGATTTTGCAATGCAAGGATTGAACTTGGACAATTCCAACGAATGTTTTTCATTCGACATTATTTCGGGTCAATATCTGGATGAACCCTCGACTTGCAGCTTGACGTACAGCGGCTTTGGCAGAAATGGAATGCGCGTGTATGACCGCATAACATCTCCGACAATGACAGCCATTGCCAAGATTGCTCTTGGCGTTTCAACAAATATCCCGCGCGCCGCAAGCCGAACACCATCACCGTTAGCGAAAGGAACCCGTGCGCCTCTCACTCCAGAAACTGCAGCGGCACCAGCAGACAATAAGGACTTGATTGGGTTACAAGGAAAAATTGCCTTTTCGCGTTACACAGGAGACGAAGATAATTGGGACCTTTATTCGGTAAATGCCAATGGTTCCAACCTGAGGCGATTAACTCAAAGCCCCGGTGTGGATTCTCAGCCGAGTTGGTCACCGGATGGCAGCCGACTAGCGTTTATTTCAAATCGAACCGGCATTCCTCTCGTTTTTTTCCTGGATGTTGGAACGTCGCAGACAGTTGGACTCTCAAAAAATGAACCAAATATTCTGAAAATGTGGAAACCTTCATGGTCTCCTGATGGTGGCAAAGTAATCTCCGGATTTTCGCGTTGCGGCGACCTTTCATTGTCTGCAACTCAACGCAGTTGTAACAGTAATTACAGCTGGGGCTTGTTATGGATTGATCCAAGTGGAAATGAATTTCAGGACCTGAGTCGCAATACGACACAAAGCTTTATCGGTGACCGTGTAGACAGACCACTCTTTGCCTCCGATGATCGCCTAACGTACGGGGAGAATGATTCAAGCTGGGCTCCAGATAGCAGTCGCATCGTGTTCAGCTGTGGTGGGATTTGTACAGTGAATCCAGATGGAGAGGACCGGCGTCAGGTAGGAGGAAATTTGGGATATAGCTACAACCCTGCTTGGTCACCAGATGGAAGTCGCGTCGCGTTTGCGACGACAAAAGATGGAAATGCGGAAATCTATGTGATAAATGTGGATGGTACAGGGTTACAAAATCTGACTAACAACTCGGCTGACGATTGGTGGCCTACTTGGTCACCCGACGGGAATAAAATTGCATTTGTTTCTATGCGTGACCAGCGACAACAAATTTACATCATGAACGCAGACGGTACAAACCCGGTGAACCTGTCAAACAGTGAATATTGGGATGATGCTCCTGCATGGTCAAAATGACAGTCAGAGTGGAATCGTATGGAATCCAAACTCAATTGGTATCTTGAATACCAAGGACAACGGTACATCATTTCAACAAACGGTCTCCACATCGGGCGCGGTCAGGAGAACGATGTTGTCCTGCGTGACGACCAAGTCTCGCGTCAGCACGCGTTCGTTTGGGACAAGGATGGAATTGTATTTGTGCGCGATGAGGTCAGCACGAATGGCACTTTCGTCAATGGCAAGCGCATCAATGAACCCACGCCGTTGTTCTCGAACGCGCGTTTGCAAATAGGTTCAAGTGTGTTCGTCTTGCGTTCGAACGCGGAACAATCTCAAGCGCAACCGTCGTTTGCAAATCGTTTGTCCAGTCGTTGGATAATTTTGCTCGCGGTGATATTGGGCATCGTTCTGATTCTGGCGCTGCTCATCATCACAGCTCTCATCTCTCCAAATTCATCCACGCGTACTGCGCCGACCGTTCCGTTAATTACGATTTCTGCTACCGCCCAATCCATGAGCGCCATCCCCACGCGCAATCCAAATATAGACGCGCAAACGCGCGCGCTGTTGGCGACGGTGGGCATCGAGTGCCCGTTCGATGGTTCCAGACAAGCCATTTACGGTTCAGGCAGCATATTGGATGAGGCGGGTTTGATTCTGACGAATTGGCATGTGGTTCACGATTTGGCAAACGACCAGCCGTGCAATCGTCAAGGCATCGTGTATGTGCATGTGAATACCGCGCCTGACCGTCCACCGACGCGTCTTTATCGCGCGCAAGTGATTGCGTTTGATACGAATTTGGATATTGCGCTTTTGCGGCTGACTGCTCAAGAAAATGGCGCGCCGCTCACACCACCGCTCGAGTTGGAAACAATTCCTTTGGGCGATTCCGACCAAGTGCAAATCGGGGAACGTCTGCGCGTCATCGGTTTTCCCGGCTTGGGCGGTGATACGCTCACCTTGACAGAAGGGATTGTTTCAGGATTTCTTCAAGACCGCGCGTGGTTCAAAACAGACACGGAAATTAGTCACGGCAACAGCGGGGGCACAGCCATCAATCGTGCGGGCGAACTGATTGGGATTCCGACGATTGCAGTCAGTGACCCGAGTTTGAACAGCAAAATCGGATTGGTGCGTCCGATCAATCTCGTGAAACCGTTGATTGAACAAGCACGCAAGTAATCGTTCATCACATTCACATCGCGTGAACGTGACAAACAACCTTTTCATGCAAAACGAATTTTGGCTTCAAGCATCTTTTGTATCCAGTGTCGGGCGGCGCACAGTCAACGAAGATTCCGCGCTGACATACGTTCCGCGCGATGCGTGGACGCTCGCGCACAAAGGCGCACTGTTCGCCGTCGCCGATGGAATTGGCGGACATAATGCGGGACAAGTTGCGAGTCGCTTGGCGCTGCAAACAATGGTCAATGCGTTTTATTCAGACCCTTCGACGGAGATACAAAGTTCACTTGAACGCGCCATTCAAACGGCGAACGAGCAAGTTTGGCAACGCGCCGCGTCGCGCGTGGAATGGCGCGGCATGGGAACTACGTTGCTGGCAGTCATTGTGCGTGGCAATCAAGTGTATGTGGGGAACGTCGGCGACAGCCGCGCGTATTTATTGCGCGGGGCAAATTTTTGGCAGGTTACGCGCGACCATTCCTACGCGGCAGAATTGGCAGGACAGAGCCGCGCGTTTTCGTCGCGCGCGGGGCAAACGAGTTGGAACAAAATCCTAAGCCGCGCGATTGGGAGTTCGCCGCGCGTGCGCGCCGATTTCTTTCAAGGAGCACTGCACGCGGGCGACGCGCTTTTGCTCGTTACCGATGGAGTGAGTGACACGTTGAGCGCAGCACAATTGCGTTCGATTCTTTCGCGCGCAAACGAACCGCAAGCAAGCGCGCAATTCGTCGTGGCGAATGCCTATCGACGCGGCTCGGACGACAATATCACTTGCGTTGTCATTCAATGTCTACCCGTTGCTAAAAGTTTTTCGCAATCTCAACCGACTTGGCATCTGCCGATGATTCCACAATCGAATCGTGGAGCAGTCGCGGTATCCAGCCAATCGAATTGGCTCTACTTTTGGGTGCTTGCATTTGGTTCCGTAATCATAACATGGCTGATGCTCGCTGCAATGGCGCTCGGACGCGTGGGGCATTAAAAGTGTACGCGCGGTTTGCGCGCGCGAGGTGTTTATGAGAACGCGATTCTTGATTGGGCTTGTCCTAATGTTGTTCCTGCTCCTCAACGATCCAGTGACTGAGCCAATAGCTGCGTCGCCGCACAGCGGCACTTTCCAGTTTACAGTTAGTTCGCGTGAGGGCTGGCAAGAGACTGGCGTCAACGTGAATTCTGGCGACCATGTTGAAATCACTTACATATCCGGACAGTGGACAGTGGACGAACGACTCTTTTCGTACGTTGGTCCGGACGGATACTTACCAGACGTTGATCACCAGATTGACCAAACATGTAAGCTCTGGCTGGAAGAACCTTTTGCCAAATTGATGGGACGGATTGATAACGAGCCAGTCCAAAGTATTGGGGCACACGCATCATTTGTGGCAGGACGCGCCGGCTCCATTGAATTCGTGATAAACGACAAGCCCAGTTGCTACGGTGATAATGATGGAGACGTTACAGTTCAAATCGTGGTGCAAGCCAACACACCGCCATCAATCGCCCCCGCGCAAATTGTGCTTGAAGATTTCATGATTGCGGACCAATTGAGAGATTTCAGCCCGTCCGTCGAAACGACGGTTTTCAGACAAAGTGGCTTGTGGCTCAAAATCACAAATCGCGGTGATGTGGATTTTGTGCCTGCGTCAGGTAGAATGGACTATACGCTCGAGGTCCGTCTTCTCGATTCGACAGGACAGGAACTGGATTCATACGATTTTACTTCCAAGAAGAGTCAAGGGCTCGGGCATTTGAGCGCAGTTGGCGCGCACCAAACCTTTGAACCCAAACCCCGTGTAACCTTTTTTCCAATGCACGCGGTTGATGCGGGAACACTTCAAGTCACACTTGTTCCCGACAAAAATTCCGGACTTGAGCCATTGGCTCTCGCCAAGCCAATCACCGTGCATGAACACGCGGACAGTTTTTACAGATGCTGCGCCACCGTCATTAGCGAAATCATCAAACTCGTTTCCATCAAAGTTGCCATAGTGTGTCCCGAATGTGCGGTCACAGTGTTTGGTTACACGGTCAAAGCGCACATCGCGCTGAAAATGGGTGAGCTGGTCACAGAGATTTCGAGTTGTTCCGATATCCAATGCGCGTTGACAAAAACAGCCGCGTGGACGATTCAGCTGTTATTGGACTTGCTTGGAAATCCGGGACAAGTTATCTCTTTTGTATTCGATGTCATTTTGAAAATGGGTGACGAGCTGCCGCCGTGCCTCAAAGTGGTTGATTTTGTGAACGCGTTTTTGAACCAACTCATTTTTCATCGGCTGCCCGCCAATGGAATTCTTACGCAATCGCCCGTATATCCACTCGTCGTCAACGCGGCAGGACAGCGCACCGGATTTCTCGCGGATGGCGCTCTCGTCGAGGAGATTCCCGATTCGCGCGCCGTGTTGTTGAATGGAGACAAGCGGCTCGTACTCATTCCGGGAAATCAAGAGCTGCGGTTTGAAATCAACGGCTACGCCGATGGCACAGCGGATATTGACATCACGTTGAGCCAAGACCAGGCGAATGGCATCACGCTCACGTACACGGATGTACCTGTACGCGCGGGCGGACGGTTCCTCCTCGATGCTCGTGACCCTTCGTACGCGCTCGCGCTCGACGCCGATGGCAGCGGACACACGATTCAAAATCGTACCGCAGACCATTTCACTTTGATTGGTTCTGCCGCGCAAGCGCCTCAACCCCGCGCAGAAATTCCAACGCCCGCGCTCCCAAATCCAAATCCCACGCCAAACGTTCCGACACCGCAGCAAGACAACAGCGCGGTCATTGTCGTGCTTGTGCTAACACTCGTCGGCGCGATGTTTGCCACATTTGTCACCTTTGCTCTCACGCCGCGCAAGCCATCGAGAGTGGGACATTCAAACGTAGCGCGCGCAGCGCAAACGTCCGCATTAACACACAGAACAGCAAGTCGTAGCAACGCTTATCTTCAAGCGAAAGCGGGTGAGCAAGTTGGCAAAAAGATTTTCCTAGCCAAGTCAACTACGACGCTCGGACGGGACAGCCAAAACGACATTGCATTGGCAGACGCGTTCATCTCGCGTCGCCACGCGCAAATTCGAATCGAAGGAAGTGAATTTGTGCTTCAAGACCTCAAGACGGCGAACGGGACTTTTGTGAATGGCAAGTTAGCGAACTCACGTCACGTATTACGCGATGGCGATGAGATTCAAATCGGGAAATCGTCATTCAAGTTCCACAAAGGTTGAAGCGAATGAACGAGAGTGATTTGCATTTGGGTCCCTACCGGCTCTACGAGCGCATCGGCGGTGGCGGTTTCGCAACCGTGTATCTTGCGCGCGATACGCGGACGAATGAAATTGTCGCGGTCAAGGTCTTGCACCAACATCTCGCACAGGACGCGCAATTTATCGCGCGCTTTCGCCACGAAGCCGAAGCGCTGCAAAAAATCCCGCCGCATCGCAATATCGTTCGTTTGCACGAGTTCGGAAACGAACGCGGTACGTACTATCTTGCGATGGATTATTTGGAGGGCAAAGACCTCGCGCAAATTCTCGCCGAACGCAAACGACTCTCGGTCAATGAAGCACTGAACATTACAACGCAAATCGCGCAAGCGCTCGATGTCGCGCATCGCAACGGATTGGTGCATCGTGACATTAAACCCAGCAATGTGAAAATCACACCGAATGGTTCGGTTCAAGTAATGGATTTTGGAATTGCGCGAGCGGCGGAAGGAACTCAAGTCACCCAATCGGGAACATTAATGGGAACACCCGATTACATTGCGCCGGAGATTTGGGAAGGGAAACGGGCGGATATTCGCGCGGATATTTATTCGTTGGGCGCATTGTTGTACGAAATGCTGACGGGCAGTGCGCCATTTCACAGTGACACGCCCGCGGCGATTATGCGGCGGCATTTGATGGAGCAGCCGCGCGATCTGCGCGCGGCGCGCGGTGATGTGCCTGCAAACGTGGATGCGGTAATTTCTAAAATGATAGCAAAGGAGCCAACCGCGCGGTTTCAGACGCCCGCTGAATTATTGAACGCGCTGCACGGAGAAATGGAAACGACGCCGGCGACGGTAATTGTGTCGCGTCCAAAAGTGACCCCGCAATCTCATCGAAACTTGACAATCCCATTGCTTGCCTTGGCTGGCGGCGGGGCGTTGATCGTATTTCTTGTAATGCTTTTGCTCACCTCGAACAACAAAGACAATTCGCTCAATGTCTCATTAACGAGAACTTCCATCGCAATCGCGCTGACTGTTCCGACACAGACGCCCATCTCAACTACAGGTATTCCAAGCGCAACAGCGATACCAACAACGTCCACAGCAACTTTAACACGTGTACCTTCCACTTTTACGCCGACGGCAACGCATGTGCCAGACACTGCAACAGTAACAGCGACATTTACTACAAGTATTGTGGATTCTACTTCAGCGGTGCCGACCGAAACATTTGTGTCACCTACATCAACACCAGCGCCAACCGAGACATCTTTGCCGCCGACAGACACACCGGCCGGGTCACCTACTCAAGTATCGGCAGTCAAGCCAACGGTCACTTCCATAAGCAAAACAACTGACTATTCAGAGATGCTTTTGGTGAGCGATGAAACACACTCGTTTTGGATTGATAAGCGTCCAGTTTCTGTTGGCATGTTTGAAAAATTTGTGAATGCAACAGGACTCGTTACCTTGGCAGAAGCACGTGGTTATTCGGATGTTTACACGAGTACTGGCAACGGGTGGCCTAATACAAAGACAGCTCCGAGCGTAAATTGGCGTAACCCCACAGGGGATGGCGCAGCCGATCCCAATGCGGACGTTGTTCAAATAACCTTTGATGAAGGACAAAAGTACTGCCGGTGGGCCGGAAAACGATTACCAACGTTAGCGGAACGCAAGTCAGCGGTGACAAACCCCGAAATCTTGCAGCGAGAAAATACGGCACATATAAGCAAGGACAATTTGTACGAGTACCTTCAAGATGGATCGAAGGGTGGTGCTACAAGATCTTTTAGAGAAATGATTTTTACTACTGGAACCATGTACACCATGAATCTAATCCCGAATAACTTGATTAGTGTCCGTTGTGCTATGGACAATCAATAAACGTCGCATCTGACGTCCCACATTAAAGTTCTGTCACTTGTCTTTGTCGCATCGAGGTTCGTCATGCCAAGATTGAATCGTCAAAAACTCCAATTGCTTTTTGTTCTACTCGTTCTTCTCATCTTGCGCGTTTCGCACGCGTCTGCAGGTCCGCTCGACATTCCCTTCTTTTCACAACAAGACCAAAACTGGTCAACACATCCTCTCGGACAAGCCTTGGAGGGACAAACGGTTGGTGTGTATGGCTGCGGCGTCACTTCGGGGGCGATGGTGGTTTCGTACTATAAAGGCGAAACCGTTACGCCAAAGGAACTGAATGATGCGCTCAAACAAGCAGGCGATTTTTCGGACGCGCTGCTCAAGTGGGACGCGGCGAATTGGGCAAAGGCGACGAACGGCGTCATTCAAGGAATCGCGAATCTCAAACCGTGGAGTGACGTTTGGGTGAAAAAATCACCCAAAGCTATCTTGATTGAAAATGTTGAACTCGGCAGACCCGCTATCGTCTATCTTGGCAACGCGCACTATGTCGTCGTCACAAAATATGACGCGCAAAGCGACAAGTTTCTCATCAATGACCCATGGAAAGGCGACGACGACGGCGCGTACATTCCGTTTGAGCAAAACGCGAAAGGGTTGGGACTAAACTCGATTACGCAAATTGTTTTGCTTTATACCACGAGCGAAGTGCCGCCGAATGTAGATGGCGCAGTTCGTGAAAAATACACTGCGCTCGGTGGCGTGCGCGGCACGCTCGGCGCGCCATTGGAAAGCGCGCAATCGTACGATTTTTCAAACGGACAGCGTGGTTCAAAGCAGCGTTTTGAATTTGGTTCGATATTTGCTTTACCGAATGGTCAAGCCATTTGGATGCCAACCTTTATTGCAGATGTGTTTGCCAAGCATCCGGAATTGGGCTTGCCGCTGCGCGACGCGTATTCCGCGCCGATGGTTGGTTCCGCATTGCACGCGCGCGTTGATTTTGAACACGGCTCTATCGTCCATGCTCCGGGCGCGGCGCAAGCGGATTTATTCACTGACGAGAAATCATTTCGCGCGGAATACTTTTCCAATCTCGATTTGACCGGCGCGCCCACGCTGACGCGCGTTGACCAAGATATTTTGTTCGATTGGGGTCCCGAAGCGCCCGCTCCGAACATTCCGCGTGACAACTGGTCTGCGCGCTGGTCCGGCACAGTGGATGTCGGTTTGCCTACTGCGAATTTTTATGTTGCGGCGGAAGGACGCGTGCGGCTGCGTGTGGATGACAAGTTGATTATCAACGATTGGCAAACTTCCACCCAAACAGTCCGTTCTTCCATTCAAGCGCTCTTGCCCGGAAAACATCGCATCACTCTCGAATATGGCAACGACAGCGGCAATGCTTCTGTGCGTTTCGGTGTCTTTGTCCCCGGCATCAATCCTGTCTTTGCGGCGGAAACGTGGGGCGCACCTGACAGCCAACCCGAAGCCGCGCCTGCGCGCGCCGCGCCAACCTTAAATACCTTTGACCCGAACCGCGTCGTTTGCAATAACTGGTTTGTGTCGAATCGCGCCGCGTCCCCGAATGAAATTCAAGCGATGCTCAATGCGGCGGGAACCGATTTGGCGCGTTATACAGATGCTTCGAATGGGATGATGGCGAGTCAAATCATTGCGAATGCGATTGCGGCATATCCAGTGAACAGTCAGTACTATTTCAATCCGCAGCTCCTATTGGTCAAGATGGAAACGGAATCGTCCACAATTTGGGGACGCAATCGTACCGCGCTGGATTCGCCCGTGCCGCTCAAAGGTCAAGTGGTGGGAACACTGGCGGATTGGATTCTCTTTTACGGCTGGCCCGACGACCCGAATCGCGTGGACCTCACCAAAAAAGGTTTTACCAATCAAGTTCAAAATGCCGTGCGAATTTTGACGACGGATTTTGCCGACTTGATTCAAGATGGCGTGGGACGTAATGGATGGAACGTTGGTGTTGCCTATCCGCGCGCGATAGATGAGATCACCGTTACACCCGCGAACGCCGCAACCGCCGCGTTGTACATTTACACTCCGCATGTTTATAACGACAAGAAAAATATCTTTTCCATTTGGCAGCAGCATTTCGGCAGTACGCCTTGTGATGATTCGATTGTCCCGACGCAGCCGCCACTCGCCGCTGTCGCGACCTACACCGTTCTCACATTGGACGTTTCGGGAAGCATGGCTGCGAGCGACCCGAGCGGCAAGAGCAAAATAGACGCGTTAAAAGATGCCGCAACGTCGCTTCTCGAAATGATTCAGAGCGAAAACACAACACAAGGCGCGCAGCATCAAGTCGCCGTGATTACGTTTAGCAATGGTGGCAGTGTAGATTTACCCCTTACGACAGACATTCCGCGCGCGATGGAAATTATCAATGGGCTTGCACCGTTGGACGGTACAAATATCGGCGATGGTTTGACGCGCGCAAATGCGGAATTGGCGAGCATCCCGTCAAACGCGCCGCGCTTTGTGCTGTTGCTCTCGGATGGACTGCCGACGGTTTCATACACGGGAACGCGCTTTGACGCCGATGGACTCAAAGAGGAAATTTTGCAAGGTCCTGTGCGCGATGCCGCGCAAAACAAAAATTGTATCTACACGATTGGCTTTGGCGACCCGAATCAAAATTTCTTTGGACTGCTGCAATCGTATGACCCCGAATTCTTGCAGCAGATTGCGAACGAGAGCGGCTGCGGCAAAGCGTACGAAGCAAAAGATGCAAGCGCATTGGCAAACGTCTATATTCAATTTCGTCATCAAACACTCGGCAATGTGATTGGACAATTCACGGGGGAAATTTCACAGGGACAAACTGTTTATGCGGGCGATGTAATGGTTGCGCCGAATCAGGATACGCTTTATCTCACATTGAACTGGCCCGGCAGTCGTTTGGAGCTCGATGTCATGGACCCAAAAGGCACGCGCGTCTCATCGGGCTATCAAGGCGCAAACATCACCACAACCTCGCGTCTCGTGTATTTGATTATTCAAAAGCCAATTCCCGGCACATGGCGCATCAATGTCTTTGGTGCGGAGGTTCCCGAGCATACGACGCAATTCAATACGATTGTCTCGACGCGCACAGGCACAGTCATTCCAACAACAGACAATAATGTGGCAGTCGTACTTGTATTGACCTTTGCGCTTTTGGGCGGTGGATTTTTGATGGCGCTCATTTTGACGCGCTCCAACGTTTCACACGCCGCGCAGCTGCACGTCGTCAAAGGAACTGCCAACCGCCCGCGCGTTCCAATCACGCGTTCCGTCAGAATTGGACGCGACCCAACATGCCAAATCATTTTCGCGGGCGATACGCAAATCTCGCGCGTGCACGCCGAAATTCGCCGCGAACCCGCAGGATATTTCGTGTATGATTTGCAGAGCCGCAATGGAACATTCGTGAATGGACAACGCATTACACGCCACCAACTGAAACATGGCGACCAAATCACAGTCGGTCAATCCACGCTGGTCTTTATGGGTTGAAGGACGGTTAGGTAGAATCGCTTATGAGCGCAGCAAACTCTTCACCTGTCTCTTTTATTGGCTATTGGTCTGATATCGGACGCGTCCGTTCCGAAAATCAGGACAGCTATTATGTGCCGCCCGCGAGTTTGAGCCAAGACCAAATTCGCGTCAACGGCTATCTGTGCATTGTCGCCGATGGTTTGGGCGGACAAGCAGGCGGCGCGCAGGCGAGCGCAATGGCAGTGCGCCGCATCGTCGAAGAATACTATCGCGATTCAAACACGGATATTGCCGCGTCGCTGACGCGCGCGATTCAATCCGCCAACACTCAAGTATTTTCCGCGCCAACTCCCGGCGATGGACGCATGGGCACAACGATTGTTGCGGCGGCGCAAGTGGGCGGACGCATCACTATTGCGAATGTGGGCGACAGCCGCGCGTATTTGATTTCCGATGGACGCGCCACGCAAATCACGCGCGACCATTCCCGCGTGCAAGAATTGATTGAACGCGGCGTACTGAACGCCGACCAAGCCGAAGCGCATGAGGAACGCAGTTACATTACGCGCGCAGTTGGCACGCAACCCCAAGTCCAAGTAGATACCTTTACGCCAACAGCAAAACCCGGCGATGTGATTGTTTTGTGCAGCGATGGATTGTGGAGCCAAGTGCGTCCCGAAGAAATCGCGCGCACGGTCTCGAAATATCCGCCCCAAGTTGCCGCGCAGCGTCTCGTCAATCTCGCGAACGAAGCAGGCGGACCCGACAACATCACCGTCGTCATCATGCCCGTCTTGAATGAAGCGGGTGTCATTGTGCCGCCGCCAACGAAATTCCCAATTCCTTTGCCAATCGCTGCTGGTGGAGTTGCCGCGCTCGTCTTGCTACTTATCGCTGGAGTCGCGCTGCTGGGTGGAAATGGTTCGCAAAACGGCGCGAATCAACTTGCCCAATCGCAAACCAGTACGGCTATCTCAATCGCGCTTGCCAAAACTCTCACACCACTCGTCTCACCACCAACGCGTCCATTGCCAACGCTCACACTTTTTTCGATTCCAACGTCTGAACTAATGCAGACACGGACATCAGAGCCATCAGCAACATTGACACAAGAACCATCGCTAACTAGCACACAGATTCCCTTGACGGATACGCCCACCGAAACTCCGTCATCCACACCAACGGCGACATTAACGCGAGTTGTTCCCACGCGCACGCGGACAGCTACTCCCACGACTATTGTTCCGCCACAGCCATCGCAACCGCCGAGTGGCTTGGTCCATTATTCCATACCCAGTAACAATAAAGGTATTGATGAGCTACTCCGCCTCTTCAAGTGGATTACCAAGAATGCCGAGTTGTACGAGAACCGAAATAGTTTCTACGCTGCACACCCCGAAATTCACTG
This sequence comes from Chloroflexota bacterium, assembly GCA_029778615.1. Classification (GTDB taxonomy): domain Bacteria; phylum Chloroflexota; class Anaerolineae; order UBA4142; family SHND01; genus SHND01. Next base: position 15,410 of record JAKOPZ010000361.1, read on the forward strand.
CCTGGGAAATCCAAAGGTTGATTGCGTTCATGGGACGCTACTCATTGATATAAAGGAATTGCAACCGTTCGGATTCGACGAACTTAGAGCGGATAATGTCAAATTCGGCTGGCTGCGAGTACAAATAAATGAGAGGGTACAGAGAGGAAAAGGTGACGATTTGGAGAAGATAAACTGCTGTTGGGGAGAATGGGTCTTGGTGCGTGGCACATGGCAGACAGGTTCTTTCAAAATTGAGCCCGACGACTTTATCTTTGTCTGGTCTGCCGAAAAGAATGGGTTTACAAAGATACCTACTCATGGTGACAACTCAGGTGCAGATGGAGTAAACGTCGATTTGTCAGCACAGTAGATTGACATGCCTCTCCAACTCGGACAAACGCTGCTCAACAAATATCAGATTGAGCGACTCATCGGGGAAGGCGGCTTTGGTTATGTGTACCAAGCCACCGACCTTTTGCTGCAACGACGCGTCGCCATCAAAGAACTGAAGCCCGAAATTCGCAGCGACGGCGAAGCGCTGCGGCGTTTCGTGCGCGAGGCGCAAGCGGCGGGCGCGAGCAATCATCCCAACATCGTCACCATCCACGCGCTCGAACTCACCGACAACGGCGCGTTCATCGTGATGGAGTATATGGACGGCGGGAGTTTGGCAGACCGCTTGCGCGCGCGTCGAACATTTTCTCCGAATGAGTCAATCCAAATTATCTTGCCCATTCTTGACGCGTTAGCTTCTGTCCACGCGCGCGGAATCATTCACCGCGACATCAAACCGCCCAACATTTTGTTCACACACGATGGACGCGTAAAACTTTCGGATTTCGGACTCGCACGGCGGTTTGAAGAGCAAGGACAATCCATCACGCAAGCGGGCATGGTGCTTGGCACGATTCGTTACATGTCGCCCGAACAAGCGCGCGGCGAACGCGCCGACGCGCGCAGTGATTTATACGCGGTGGGCGCGGTCTTGTACGAAATGCTTGGCGGACGCCCCTACCTCGATTTCACCAGCGACGTTTTGCAGAATCTGGAAAAAATCAAAGCGCAAACTCCAATCCCCTTATCGCGCACCATTCCGCGCGACCTTGCGAATGTGGTCATGCGCGCCTTGTCCAAATCACGTCAAACGCGTTTCGCCAGCGCGCAAGAAATGAAACACGCGCTCGCCGCGCGTGACGATGCGACAGTCATCTCTACAACTCGACCCGCCAAAGACATTCCCAACAACGCGCGTGCCGTCTTACCGCCGCGCAGTACTCCACCTGTGGCAACGCTCATCGTCATTTCCATTGTCGCGCTTGTCTTGCTTCTCATTGCAGGATTCGTGCTGCTCGGCGGAAATAATTCGCAGAACCGTGCGAATCAACTTGCCCAATCTCAAACTAGCACCGCCATCTATATCGCGCTTGCAAATACTTTAACACCTCTCGCCGCATCGCCAACGCGTCCATTGCCAACATCCATAACTTTTTCAATTCCAACTTCTCAAGCAACAGAGACATTCACAACCGAGCCATCGGCAACATTCACCCTAGAACCGTCACCGACGAACACAGAGATTCCTCCGACAGATACGCCAACCAATTTGCCTTCATCCACCCCAACAGCGACGCACATGCCCGTTGTTCCCACGCGCACGCGGACAGCCACTCCTACTGCGGTTGTTCCACCACAACCATCGCAACCGCCGAGTGGCTTGGTCCATTATTCCATACCCAGTAACAATAAAGGTATTGATGAGCTGCTCCGCCTCTTCAAACTGATTACCCGCAATGCGGATTTGAATGCAAACAGGGATAGTTTCTTTGCCGCGCATCCCGAAATTCACTGTGCAGGCGATCCGTCCAACGCTGGATGCTCGCGTGGCACCTTCCTCATCCATTCAGACGAATTGCAACCATTCGGATTTGAAGAACTGCGAAGTGACAATGTCAAATTCGGCTGGCTGCGAATGCAAATTGACGACCGCGTGCGGCGAGGCAAAAACGATGACTTGGAACAACTAGCAAATTGTTGTTGGGGACAGTGGGTTCTCGTGCGTGGGACATGGCAGGTAGGTTCTTTCAAAATTGAGCCCGATGATTTCATTTTTGTTTGGGATGCCGCAATGAATGGATATTTTCAACGAAACATAAATTGCATCAACGGAGTTTGCGATGAGCAACAATCAAATTAACCTTGGCAAATTTTCCCATCAAGGTCAAGTGCGCGAACTGAATGAAGATTCCATCGGCTCGCCGGGCTTGTATCAAATCCCTTGGGAGTTACAAGCCCAGCGCGGGGTTCTCGTCTGTGTTGCGGATGGTATGGGCGGACATGCGGCAGGCGAAGTGGCGAGCAAGATGGCGGTGGATGCTTTGTTCAAAATATTTTATGCCAGCAGCGAGCGTGACCCCAAACGCGCGCTACAGATAAGTTATGCGGCGGCGAATCAAGAAGTGTATGAACTCGCTCAAAAGGACGAAACCAAAGCGAAAATGGGAACGACGATGGTGGCGGGATTGCTCAAGGGCAAAGATTTGTATCTTGCGAATGTGGGAGACAGCCGCGCGTATTTGATTCACAACGGCAAAATTCAACAACTCTCGCGCGACCATTCTCTCGTCGCCGAACAAATTCGCATGGGCTTTATCACAGAGGAACAAGCGCGGTCAAGTCTGCAACGCAACGTAATTACACGCGCAATCGGCATTGAACCAGAAGTCAAAGTGGACATTATCTCCCATCGGCTCAAAAGCAATGACGCGCTCGTGCTGTGTTCCGATGGCTTGTCAAACGAATTGACGGACGCGGACATTCTGCGCGTCGTGATGGAAAATTTCAAACCACAAGACGCGGTGGAAAAAATGATTGCGCTCGCCAACGAACGCGGCGCCAGAGACAATGTGAGCGCGATTGTGGTGCGGATGCCACTCTGAATTTTGGACAGTGATCAAATTGTACGCGGTACAAAGCTCAACAACTCTTCTTGAATTCTGCCAACACTCTGCACTGGAACGCGCGGCATCAACGTTAAGGAAAAAGCTGCGCGTGGAACTCGACGAAATAGTTAGTTTCCATCCGAAAACCTTAATGGCTTGGGTTTTGGGTTTGCGTCGTGGCTTGCCGCGCGTGAGTTTCGCTGCGATGACGACCAGATTGTTCGTGATGATGCGCCAGCCGACCCA
>JAKOPZ010000074.1 GCA_029778615.1 Chloroflexota bacterium
GGAGCAAAGCACGGGACGCGAGGTTAAGCAGTTATCAACGCCTGAACGTTGAAGCATTATTCGCTTGGCGTGACGTGGAACTCACAACACCCGTCGAGACAATTTTGGGCGAGCCGAGCGCGCGCGTGGTGTGCGCGCACTGTGCGGAAGAAATCGTCAACGGGCGCGAAATTTGGCGCGACGCGCAAGCGTACTGCATCGCCTGCGCGCACGGCGCGTACTATCGTTCCGTTGCATCTTGGGACGCGGGATTCAATTCCCAACGTTCGCGGTCACGCTTTTCCAATTTGTCTTGCGTCTTGAGCGGCTCATCATCTTGATACACGATGCCTACCGCTTCGCCCAACTCATCCACGCGGTCTTGGTCGGGTGTGGCGACACTTGCACCAACCGCTTCTTCACCAACATCATTCGCGCGTTCCCAATCCGCATCCACGTCGCCGCCCGAAAGTTGGGGCGATTCGGAATGATGCTTACGCAGCGTCTCCGCGAGTTCACTGCCCGCCGTTTCCACGCGTTCGGTCTCTTGCAGCACATCGAGAACTTGCGGGTCCGGCACATAGTCCCACGTCGCGCCGCTCGCTGTGCTGACGAATGGCTGCTGGTCTGCGGGTTCGAGCACGCGTTCACCGCCAAGTGGCTGTTCGTCAATTTCGATTTCGGGGACTACGGGGTTTTCGCGCACGTCGGCGCTTGTACCGGTCTTGCGAGGGGGCCCAATCTTTTTGTGCGGCGTTGCGCGCGCGTGTTTTTGTTTTGACACAAGTCCGCTCCTGATTTGTAGTAAAAAATGTTCAAGTGATACAACGACAGGCGCGCATTTTTGTAACGACAGTAGCCGCAAATCGCGTATACAATGCGCTCATTCATCAAGGAAGGAAAAACATTTGATGCGAAATCAGCTTGCCTCCGAGACGAGCCCATATTTGCTGCAACACGCGGACAATCCGGTGGATTGGTATGCGTGGAATCAAGCCGCGCTCGAAAAAGCGCGCGCCGAAAACAAACCGATTTTCCTAAGCATCGGCTACGCGGCTTGCCACTGGTGCCACGTGATGGCACATGAATCGTTCGAGGACGAAGCCACCGCGCGGTTTATGAACGAACATTTTGTGAATATCAAAGTGGACCGCGAAGAACGTCCCGACCTCGATTCGATTTACATGAACGCGGTGGTGGCAATGACGGGGCAAGGGGGTTGGCCCATGAGCGTGTTTCTCACGCCCGACGGCAAACCGTTTTACGGCGGCACGTATTTCCCCAAAACGCCGCGCTATGGCATGCCGTCGTTTATGCAGGTGCTGCAAGGCATCGCGAACGCGTGGAAAACACAACGCGCGGACATTGAACACAATCGCGCGGAGATGCAAAAGGCGTTGAGTGAAAGCGGCGTCCCGCGCACAGAGCAAGACATTCCACTCACCACGCGCACGCTCGAACTCGCGTTGAACAATATCGCGCGCGCGTTCGATAACGAAAACGGTGGTTGGGGCGGCGCGCCCAAATTTCCGCAGCCGATGACGTTGGAATTTTTGATTCGTGTGTACACGCAAACGCGCGATGAATTGATTTTGAAAATGATTACGTTATCGCTCGACAAGATGGCGCGCGGGGGCATGTATGACCAACTCGGGGGCGGCTTTCATCGGTACGCGACAGATGATATTTGGCTCGTGCCGCATTTTGAAAAGTGTGTAAATCAAATTCACCTGGCTTTGCTGGAATAAGGCAGTTCACGACCGCTTTCCGATCTTTAATCACCACCTCCGTATTGAGAATCTCCAAGTTATGCCGTTTGTCCTCGAATGTTGCATTTTCCATTCCCAAAGCCACATTTTCTCGAAATTGCATCGCCGCTTTGATTCTCACTTCGGTGTACTTGATGGACCCAAGTTCTTGCTGTAATTGGTCTCGTCGCTCAATCCGCTCAGCATAGAGTTTCTCTACCCGCTGCATATCTGCCATCAGGTTTTTCTCGACGACGCCACCGCGAGGGACGCGCTTTAATGCCTCGCCAATTTCAGCCGCTTCCTTCTCGGTTTCGACGATCTGTTCTAGAAGAGTGGTGAGCAATTCACGCTTGGGCGCAAGGGATTCCAATTCTTCCTGCTGCGCTTTACGCAGCGCGCGCTCAAAGTTCTCCGCGTTTTGCACCACACTGAGCACATAGTTCCAGACGACTTGCTCGAGCGCGTCCGCGTGTATGCGGACTTTTACGCAGCGATCCTCGCCCATATTGCGAAAATAAGTTCGCGAACACCGATAGTAACGATGCACCTTTTTCTTGGTCTTGAGTGTGTTGCCGGACATTACATATTGACACTCGCCGCACTTTACCATTTTGCGCAAAAGATATGGCTCTTTTGCATTGCGTGGAGACATCCGTTTATTATATTCGCGTCGCGCTTGTGCAAGATCCCAGGTTGCGCGGTCAACTATCGCGGGAACTGGGACAGTGACTTGTTCGTCCTTGGGACGAAATCCTCCGCTCCCATTCTTGCCGATTCGTTCGCCGAAATACCAGACGCCGGCGTATGTCTCGTTACTGAGAGTAAGAAGGATGAATCGGTGATTCCAGATCCAGATTGGTCGTACGCGCTTGCGTTTGATTCCTGATCTCTGCGCGGGCGTCTGAATTTTCATATGACTGAGTCGCTCCGCGATTTTCCATGCTGTGAGTGGTTTATTTTCTTCGTCGCCTACCGTGTACCATTGATAGATTAAGCGAACTATTTTGGCTTCACTCTCGATAATCTCAAAGGATCCGTCGACGTAGCGATAACCGTACGGTGCCCTGCCATCGCTTTTCCCCTTCGTCCTCGCGAACAACGCTCAATAATTTTCTTGCGTTCATCGCTGCCCTGCCAACCCTTGATCACCAAGACAATGTCTAACTCGCTGTCGATCTGACCGATATCCCCTGCATGCACTTGGATGCCTGCCCTGATCCAGTCCCGAACGCTCGCGAGCAGGTCAACGATGTCGCGCGAGAGACGATCCACATGATAAATAATAATCGCGTCCGCCTCGCGTCGCTTGAGCATGGATGCCGCTTTTTTCCCTTCGGGTCGTTCGGCAAACGCAATCGCACCGCTGCAGTCTTCCTGAAACTCCGCGACAATATTGAATCCAAGGCGGGCGGCATAATTACGGCATTGTTCCAATTGTGTCGGCAGGCTGTAACCCTTGTCCGCTTGTTCATCAGTCGAAACTCTGACGTAAATGACTGCCTTTTTCACTTGCTGTTGCATGAGTTGTTCAATTTGAATCGCGGAGAGATTGCGGGAGCGCCAGAGTGGTGCTAGAATCTGGACCGTCGCCGCAATCTCTTGCGGTGTCATCGTCGGCGTTCAACAATCTTGGCGGGTCCTGAACGCCGATTCTTTTTGCTTATGGAGTTATCTGGCATCCACAGTTTGTGCAGGGCTATTGAGAACTGTTGGAGCCATTTGACAAAGCGCGGAATTTCTTGTTCCGTTTCTGCGATACCTAATGTGCAACACTTTTGTCATTTCGAGCGGAGCGAGAAATCTCGCAAGGCGCGAATGAGATTTCTCGCAAAACTTGTCCCGAAGCATTGAGGGAACGGCTCGAAATGACATTTGTCCCGCGAAAGAGTTGCACATTGAGTTGCGATATGTCTAACTTCAACAGACAAATGCATCACCTCCTTTGCTGTTTGGAAATAAAAAAATCGCTCGCCGAATTGGGCTGTAACAGCGCCAAACGACAAGCGAAGTGGAATCATACGGGATTCCATAAAGGCGCGGATGAACGCGCCAAACCGATATGCTATAATCGGTTCTAGCCTGTGCCGTTGGCACGTACAACGGTGCGGGTTAGTCCCTTGTGAGTGTTACCAGCACTCGCGGGGGACGTTCTGTTTTATTTACTTTTTCGGTTGCGCGGTTTCACGTTGAACATACTCTTCTAGCAGTCTGTCGGAGAGGAATTGCTGAGTGAGAGAACTCCGACCAAAGATGTTCCATTTACCTTGACAAGCTGTTCTGGAAGCATGTACGATTGCAATCTGCCTGCCTTTTTTCAATCAGGAGGCGCGCGCCAGCATCGCCGGCCCCTTGCCGGCTTGCAAGCTATGCCAACGTTTGAGGTTGAACGCCAAACACACCAAACCCCATTCGCCGGTGACGGACACCAAGCCGCGCAACGAGAATTGGCGAAGCCCAAGACTTCCTTGAGGATCCCCAGTACGGGTTCGACGGTTTCCTTGCGTAAGGCCATTAGTCACAAGTTAAGGTGAAGCGGAGTTTGTCAAGACCCCGCCTCTAGTTTTTCTGGTTGTCCGTTTGCGTTTGAGAACGCCGAGCCACTGGGCATTGTCCGCCAAATAACGCACGACGTCATTTGCTTCGCCGCGCTGATAAGCTTGTGTGAAGAAATACAGACTCCGATACACCATTTCGAGCGACACGGCGGCA
>JAKOPZ010000362.1 GCA_029778615.1 Chloroflexota bacterium
AAAATCATACTTCCCTCGTCCGAGCCACCATCCTTTACTACAAGCAAACTCGGAAAGAGCCGCGACATTGAAATCTCTGTGCATAATTGCAGCATAACGTGAATTATTTATCGAACCCATCTGAAATTCTGTGCCAATTGTGATTCCATATCGTGCCGCCAAATCGCGTAACCCTATTGGGCGCGGCGTTTGAGTTCGCGTCGGTGCTGCCGCGAGCGTCTGCATAATCGCCGTATTCGTATATTGCCAATCAGGAATCGCTGGCGTACTCGTGAGGGTGTTGGTTGGTGTTCTGGTGCTTGTCGCTGTGTGGGTTGGCGTTGAAGTGTGTGTGGCAGTTGCAGTTGGCATTTCCGTCACGGTTGGCGCGCGCGATGCGGTCGGCACGACGATTGCAGCGCTCGTTATCGGAGCAGTAGGTGTTGATGTTGGAGTAGGCATCGGCGCGCACGCGAGCATCAAGCCCAGTAAAATTAAAACAAACCAGATTTTCATCGGCATTGCTCTCAATCTATTTGTCTCAGTCCTGCGGGGGCCACCATCCTGCCGCGACCCACAAACGCCGCGCGACAACGATTTCGGGATTGTTTAGCTTGAGCGCGATGACGGTTGCGCGTCCACACGCTGTCTTGCCAAGGATTTCGGTTCCTGTTTGATTCCATTCGAAATGTTCGTTCCAATTTTGTCGGCGCGGGTTGAATAATCCGATGCGTGTGCCGGTCGCGAGGTCTGCGGCATGAGTTTGCGTCCCTTTGAATCCATTGCAGCGATGACACGCGAGCCAGAGATTTTCTTCGACGGTTTTCCCGCCCGCCGCTTGTGGAATGATGTGGTCAATCGTCAAAGGCATTCCCAAAAGTTCTTGGCTTCGCAAGCAATAACCGCAGCGATACCGCGCTTGCAAGGCGATGTGTGCGCGCAACGCATCCGAAACAAAATCAGAAGCGTCACTCATATTGCGTTCGGCAAGGCGCCAAGTTCGCCGAGAGTGGGAATCCGTTGCCCGCGAAAACGCAATAGTACGGCTGCGCGCGCTTTGCGGAGCATCACACGGTCCGCTGCGCGCTGCAATTCATCCAAACGCTGCGCTTGACTTGGCGACAGAACACCCGCTTGCTTGTGATGGAGCAATTCCTCGAGCTCTTGTGCGTGCGTTTTGTCCATCGTTTCCGCGAGCACATGCCACAACGCGCGAATGTCGAGCGTTTCCAAACTCACTAACTCTTGGGTGAGGTCTTGCGGCAATCCATCCAGTGAAGGTAACGACGCCTGCAATGCAGAAACCAACAACGACTCGACGGGCTGTTGCGTGGCTTGAGCCATCCGCCGAATTGAATCATCAAGTCGTTCGGGAAGCGTTAATGTAATTGTCTCTGCCATCTTTTGCTCTCCATTCGCTATTTCAACTCGTCATCATTCTACTCTGCACCACGCGAAACCTTCCACTCACAAACGAGGCGTCTGTCAATGTTGCATTGCCCGCAGGATTGAGACCGCTGACGTGATAATCGCTGAACGCGGCGGCGTAGGTGAGCGGCATTGGACCAATCATGTTGATAGATAAATTCGCGCCCGCGTCGCCGAACGCGTGCTGCGCGCGTTCGATGAATTTTTCATCCGTCGAATACGCGTACGAATTGATGGCGCCGAATTGTTTCGCATCGCTCGCGGCTTGCTGTAAGGCTTGTTCGGGCGAATCGGCGGCGATGAAATGAATGACAGGTCCGAACCATTCTTTGGAATAAATGTCGTTATCGGAAATGTCGAGTCCGAGAATGACGGGCGTGCGTGTGCGCGCGTTCGGGAAATCGGGATGCGCGTAGGGTTTGGATTCGCGCAAGAGCTTTGCGCGCGACGGCGCGAGTTCTTCTGCGCGTTCGATGGTATTCAAAATGCTTTCGTTTTGAATCGCGCCGAGCACGCCGCCCGCGCGCGCGTTATCGGATAAAAGCCCATTGATACTTGCAACAAGTGTGTTCGCCGTTTCGTCAAACGTCAAACGTGAATCGCCAACGCCGAAACCACTGCGCGGAATGTACACATTTTGCGGACTCGTACACATTTGTTTGGAAAACAAACACAGCGCCATACCGAGCGTTTGCGCCAATCCTTTCAAGTCATTCGTCGAATCGAGCACGACCGAATTCACGCCCGACGTTTCCGTGAACACCGGTTTGCCGCGCGCGTTTTCTTCAATCCATCTGCCAAAATGCGCGCTGCCCGTAAA
>JAKOPZ010000075.1 GCA_029778615.1 Chloroflexota bacterium
AGCCGATTCACTGTCGGGTCTTCGCCAAACCCATCATCGCCCACCTCCGCGCGCGCCATCGCTTCGCGCATCGCAGGCGTGGGTTGTGTGACGGTATCGGAACGGAGGTCAATCACGAATCAATGAACAATGAAGAATGCACAATGAACAAGCAAAGCCGTTTGAGCTGTCCATTGTTCATTGTGCATTGTCCATTCCTAATACTGTTTCACCACCGTTCGATACGCGCTTGGCTGACGCGCTTGGAACACTTGCAATTCTTCGCGATACTTTTTCACGAGGTCCAAATCAATTTTTGCCACTGCCCAACCTTCTTGCGGCAAATTCGTTTCTTCTTCTTTGGGGACTTCGGCGTACAACTCGCCGCGCGGTCCGATGACCTGCGTTTCGCCAAAGAACGAATAGGTGTACTCACTGCCCAGCCGATTCGCGCCGCCGACAAACACCGCGTTCTCGTACGCGCGCGCGAGCAAATAGGTTTTCCATTCTTCCACATTCGGCGCTTCCCAATTCGCGGGGACGACAATCAATTCCGCGCCATCGAGCGCGAGCGAACGCGCGGTTTCGGGAAATGCCAAATCCCAACCGAGCAAGATGCCGAGATTGCCGAAATCGGTTTCGAACACGGGAAATTTGAAACCGGGGCGAAATGCCATTTTCTCTTCGCCCTTGAGATGCACTTTGCGATATTCGCCCGCGACTTCGCCGTTCGGGTCAATGAGAATCGCGGAATTGTAAATGACGCTTTCCACTTTGTGCTTGACCACCATGCCCGTCACAATCCACGTGTGAAAATCGCCCGCGAGTTTTCCCAAAAAGTTGGACGTGTACCCCGGCAATTGTTCTGCAAGGTCGGTGAAATTGACGCCGTTCTCGTAACCGGTGGTGGCGAGTTCGGGAAACACGATGAGATTAACGCGTTGGGTTGTACAAATTTGTTGAATGATTTTGCCCATGCGGTCGAGATTGTCATTGACCGCGCCGAGTTGGGGATGCAGCTGCACCAGAGCGATGGTTACTTCGCGCATAAGGGACTCCGAGGATTCGAGACGAGAGATAGAGAATGAGAGAGTGATTGCGATTCGGTGAACGGGTGATTTTTGGTGAATCGCCCGGTTCGGTTGAGTTTTGGGTTTCCGCGTGCTCGCGCAAGCGCGCCAAAACGCGCCAGCGCCATCGCGAGAACGCGCTTTGCTGTTCGCGCGCTGCGAGGATTCTAACACTGTTAAAAATTATAGGCAATGTAGTTTTTTTTGCCGCCGCGCGCGGGGGAATTTTCAGAGACAGGAGCGAATCAAGGGGCGGAGGACTTGGGTGCGCGATAGGCGGCGCGTTTTTCGCGGAGGACAGAGTGACGGATGCGGGAAAAGTCTTCGTCGGCGCGCGGTTTGCGGAATACAAAGAGGTGCTCGTGCATGATGAGGTAAAAGCGATAACTGCGCGCCGCGCCCGTCCAACGCGCGGCATACGTGGTGTTGTGCTGGGTCTTGATGATTTCTTCTTTCAAGGCGAACCCTGCCTTGAGACAGCGGTCAAGAACGAAATGCGACAGGGGTACATAATGCTGTCCTTTGCGCGTGTCGCCAATGAGAATCGCACAATACCGATTGGGTTTCAACACGCGATATAGTTCGCGGATGCCTTTTTCGAGTTCGTCGAGAAATTCGTGAATATTGGTGATGCTGGAGAGGTCATCGGGGTTTTTATTGTCGGAATATTTGACGATATTGGCATACGGCGGGTGCGTGAGAATGAGGTCCATGGAATTTTCCGCGAGCGTCGAGAGATTGCGCACGTCGCCGCGCGCGACGCGTTGTTGTGAACCGTTTGCTACACTGAACGTCAAACGTTCCTGCGTAATGTCAATCGCGTTTTGATTGATGTCGTAACCGATGGCATTGCGATTTAGCAACCGCGCTTCAATGAGCGTGGTGCCGCTTCCGCACATCGGGTCAAGGACGAGTTCGCCTTCGCCGGAATAATTGAGTATAACGTTGCGCGCGATTTGCGGCGCAAAGTTGCCGCGATAATCGCCCTTGTGAGTCGCCCAATCGCCGCGAATGGGAAAGTCCCAGACGGTGGTGCGTTCCGCGCGAAATTGTTCAAGAGTGCGATTGCTCATTGATGTTCCTCGTCATCGAATTGTTCCTCACAAAATATGTCAATGGTTTTCCGTAAACACGCGCGAATTCTTGCAATTCAAAAATATCAATGCGCCGCGTTCCCGATTCACAACGCGAGATGTACGATTGCGGTTTGTGCAAGCGCGATGCAATTTCGTTTTGCGAAAGTCCTGACGCGACACGCACATCGCGCAATTTTTCGGCAAGCAGACGCGCACGATTTTTGTTCGACATCATTTTCACACCTCAACGTGCTATGCAATTTCCGCATAAAAAAAGATCAGCGCCCTCGCTCTGAGGACGCTGATTTGATTCCAGTAAATGAACGCATCTCCATCTTTACAGTCTGCCTTCCAGTGCCAAATATTCGAAAATTTTTCCGTGCATTGCCGACACATCATCATAATTCACAAACTTGACGCGTGAGGCGATGGATTTGAAAACTGTGCGGGCAACTTTCGCGTCATATTCTTTCGCCCGCGCTTTGTCTGCCACAATACGAAATTGGGCATTGAAATCCTGCAAGTCAACAAATTTGCCGAGTGAATTTTGAATGTCAGTGGAATGCTCGACTTCGTAAAATGTGTCGGGCATTTTTCGTTCGTTGAACCACGTAACATCAATCGTTTGGGCGCGCTGCACAACTTCTGGATAAGTGAAAGGATAAATCGTTTGAACTGTCGCCAAACTGCCAAGCGGACGCGCCAGAAATTTTCGATTCTTGTCTTGATTCGGGACAAACGTTTGAAACTTTTTCAGATTTCCAATTTCGACCAAGAGTCCTTGATAATATGTATGGTCAAATTCTTCTGTCGCCTTCGTCACTATTTTGCCTTCTGCTAAAACTTCAAAAGGAATTTTCTTTTCCCATCCTTTGAGCGCCCACAAGCCCGGACGGATCTTGAAAAAGTATTTTGGGTCTTGAACAATACGTCGCATGGAAGCAAAAGGCGTTTTCGTAGTCCATATCACATCAGGGACTTTTAGTACGTTCGCGTACAAATATCCGAGAGTGGCATAGCCGCCATTTTCTTGCATGACTTGGATGACTGCATCGTGTTGTTTCATCGTTCACCTGTTTGCCGAACAAAAATTCTTATGTGATCTTGTACGATCAATTTCATTTTGTCAAGAGCTTGCCGATACGAGTTTTGTTCACTATGAGTGTGATTCATTTCGCGCCGAACAAAAAACGCCCGCCGCGATTTTCACCGCGGCGGGCGTTGTAAGATGACACCCCAACAACTTTACTTTTGATTCAGCATTTCGCGCGCATAATTCAAAAAACCTCGCACCGCCCCTTCGGGGTCACTCACCAAAAAACTTTCAATCACCTCACCCTTTGCGCCATCGTGGAAATGCTGCGGAAAGGTTTGGACATCTTTCCATTTCGAGTGCGGCATATTATTATGGCGAAAAAAAGTCCCGTCCACATGCGCCCTTTCCCAATGACAGGCAAACCGACCAGGGATTTCTTGTGACCACCAAAAATCAATAAAGGAGGTGTCGCTCAAGACCACACGTAATTTATCACGAAGAATTGTTGTTGATTCTACAATATCCCAAAATCCTTGTTCGGCAATAGACGCAAGTTGTTCCAGATTTGGCATCAGAGTTCTCCGAGCAATTCCTGCAAACGCTTGATGCGATGCGTCAAGAAATCCACATTTTGAAAATCATCCAATACCGCGTCTTCCTCAACTTTGCCTTGTTGAACCAGCGCGTCCAGTTCCGCCAACGAACTGACGCCAAATTTCGCGCAGCGCGCGCGGCGCTCAGCGTCATAGGTGTGAATTTTGGAAAGCACCAAGGCGCGCAGCGCTTCACGCAACATTTGCTCTTGGCTCAATTCCAATTCGTGCGCCAAGTGGTTGAGCGTTTCAATTTCAGACGTTGCAATCATAGGTCATTCGCCTTTCCGAATTCATTATAGCATTATCATTAGAGGATGGAGGCGCACAAAAAACGCCCGCCGCGATTTTCACCGCAGCGGGCGTTCATTTTCTTGTTAAAGCCGTTTATTGTTTTTCTTGGGGCGGGTTGTGGTGAAAGCGTTGAAACAACGCGTGCAAATTGTCTCCGTCAAACCATTTCTTCATCAGTTCCGTCACCTCTTTTTTCTCCAAACAAGACAGCACGACATAGCGGTCGGACGGTTTTCGTTCGACGGCGCATAATTCGCCCGTCTCTTCAATCCAACAGACCCGCCAGTACGTCACATCCAAACGCCACCAATTGCCGAATTCAATTTTTTTACTCGCGGCGCGCGGAGACTCGAGCGCCCACGCGGCGTACCCCGAAGCAATTTTGCCGGTGCCTGTAGTTTGATTCATCATAGGCAGCCCTCACAAGGTGCGTACTCATTGGAATGAAACGCGGTGAACCTCCGACCTAGCGGCGTCTCGAACCACCACGCGAGCCGCCATTTTGACGAAACCCGCCGCCGCCGCGTTCTTCTTTCGGACGCGCCAGATTGACGATGATGCGCCGTCCATCCAATTCTTGATCGTTGAACATACGAATCGCTTTTTCCGCGTCCGCTTGACTCACCATCTGGACAAACGCAAAACCCTTGGGCTGCCCCGTGAACTTGTCTGTAATCAAAGAGATTTCTTGAATCTCTCCCGCCTGCGTGAATAGTTCGCGCAAATTGTTTTCCGTCGAATCATAAGACAAGTTGCCGACGTATAATTTTGATTCCACTCGATTGCTCCTTTGGCAATGGCGCTGCGCCCTGCGCACGCGCTCACTTGCCTAATGCTTACTTGTGTTGCCGTGGGGCACACGGAAAAAAAGAACCTGCCCAAATCGCAAGATCGGGCAGGTTCAGATACCGGATTCCCTTGAAGTACACCAAAACTATAACACAAAGGGCGCTATCGCGCAAAAAGCGATGTGCTGCGGGCAAATTTGCCACATGTTGCCGCTATGGATACATCCACGCGGGTTCCGTATCGTCCTTGTCGTTTTGCGTCAAACGAATGATGCCGCGCTGGTCCTCGTTCACCGCGCTCGCCGGCGCATACAGCAAATACAATTCGCGGCGGTCGTTGCCTTCGCCAACTCCGGTGTATGCCACAAACGCGAGCCACTTGCCATCGGGCGACCATTTCGGTTGTTCCGCGCCGGCGGGAATGTTCGTCAATTGCATTGGCGAGCTTCCATCCGCGCGCATCACCCAAATCTGTGCAATGCCGCTGCGGTTGCTCACAAACGCGATGCGTTCCCCGTCGGGCGACCACGCGGGCTGCGCGTCCTGCGCCGTGTCCGCAGTGAGCCGCGTCATTTGACCGCTATCAAGCGCGATCGTGTAAATATCGGAAACGTTTCCCTGGCGCGCGGTAAACGCGAGATGGTCGCCTGATGGATTGAAACTGGCTTGCCCGTCATACGCGTCCGTGTCCGTCAACGGGCGTTGATGTTTGCCGTCCGCGTCGCTCAAGACCAAATTCGTTGCGCCTTGGCTGTCGGTCACTTCAAACGCGAGCTGTTTTCCGTCCAACGAAAACGCGGGACGCTGTACTGTGTTGAGATTCGGCGTGAGAATTTCCAGCGCGGGATTTTCCAACGCGCGCGCGACCAGATGCCACGCGTTGTTTTCATTCGAAACAAACGCGACGCGTTTGTTCGGCGCCACGGCGGGCTGACGATTTTGCGAAAGCGCGGGCTGCCACACACCTGTCGCGCGCGTGTCCGTTTCAATTTCGTACAATGTGTGTCCGCCATCGCGATTAGAGCTGAACAATAATTTTTCTTGCGGTGGAATCACCACGCTAAAGAGCGACGACGCGCCGTAGCGGTCTGCTTCATCGTACGCGCGCGCGGCGAGCGGATAGACGCCGGGCGCGGGCGGCTGCCACTGCCATGCCACTGCCCACGGATTGGATAACGCGGGATTCGGATTCACTTCGCGCGCAAGCATTTGGTCGCCCGCCCACAATTCCGCGCGCGTCACACGTTCCCCGCGCGTGGTGACGGACACGGTGACAATATTGCCCACTTCGACCGAAGTGAATTCGATGCGCGGCGGCGACGGCGAAGGCGGATTGATGGTCGCGTACGCCATCAGCCCCACGAGGACAATGCCGCCGACGAGCGTCACCGCGAGAACGACGACGAGGAGTTTGGAAAAAAGGGACATTCTGTAATGAACAATGAACAATGGACAAGGCACAAAAATATCCATCGCTCGTCATTCGTCGTTTATCCTTCGTCTCGAGTCAAACGTTTCGCGCGTTTTGCTTCGTACGATTGGCGCGCAACCGTAGGCAGTGTGCGTCCGATATACCGCGAACGCGTGCGTCCGTTTTCTTTCCAATACGCGTACCAGTACGGACCGTGCGGACAGCGTGAACAATTTTCTTTGCCACAGCGCACCGTTTCGAAACGAAACGTAATCGAACCGATTTGCGCTTCCATGCGCGCGGGCGCGTTCGTTTCAATATCGCGCCCCGCGCGCCGGTCCAACAGCGCCGCATTCAAACGTTCGTCAATCGCGTTCAATTCTGCGAGTTGTTTTTCGGTGAGTTCGCCGATGAGTTCTTGTTTGGTTTTGGGCATTTGCAATCAATGTAGTCTAGAAATGGAACCGGGTTCCATTTCTAGACTACATTATTATCACTTGCGTTTTCCTGCTTGTGTAACTCACGCGCACCATAGCAGAAGCGCGCGCGCCTGTCAAGAGCGTCTATGCGAAAGTTATGTGCCGCCTGTCAGAAATCGCTTACAGCCTTTTCAGTCCGGTTCGGCTTGTTTTGTCAGCTTGTAAAATGTATCCTTCCCAAATGAAACGCGCACCAATGCCAAAGTAGGCATTTGCCACTGCAAATGACAACGGCAAGGACCAAGACAAACAAAAAGATAAATCGAATAACGGGAAACAAAAAGGCAAGCATAAATAAAAATCACGCGCCGCATGTGGCGCGTGATTTTTTGTGCGGCACGTTCTACCGTTGGCTTGGCTTCCAAATCACAGAACGATCCAATTCGCGCACACTGCGTTTGCCTGTCAACGCCATCGCCGTATCAAATTCGCTTTTCAAAATTTCAATCACGCGCTGCACACCTCGCGCGCCGTCGACCGCCAAACCCCAAATGTACGGACGCCCGATGCACACGGCGCGCGCGCCGAGCGCCACCGCCTTGAGAATATCCGTGCCGCGCCGCACCCCGCTGTCCAGATAAATTTCAATTTGCGAACCCACCGCGTCCACAATTTCCGGCAGCGCGTCCAACGAGGCGGGCGCGCCATCCAATTGTCTGCCGCCGTGATTGGAAACGACGATGCCCGCGCAGCCGTGTTCGAGCGCAATTTCCGCATCCTCGCGCGTGAGAATGCCTTTCACCAAAATCGGCAACGCCGTTTGCTGACGCAGCCATTCCACATCGCGCCACGACAAATTTTCTTTCCACGGCAAATCGTTGTAATGCGTTGCGTTGATAATCGCGGCAGGCGCGTCGTCCGTACGCGCGAGCAGATTGTCCACATGCACCTGCGCGAATGAAAGTTCATTGCGGCGGTCGCGTTCGCGATTGCCCGCGACAATCACATCCACCGTCAAAACGATTGCGCGATAGTTATTGCGTTCCGCGCGGCGCACGAGCCATTCGTTAATGCTTGCATCATTCATCATGTACAGTTGATACCACAAGGGACCCGTCGCCGCGCGCGCCACATCTTCGAGCGAACGCGTGGACACGGTGCTCAACAACATGGGAATGCCCGCCGCGCCCGCGCCGCGCGCCGTTTCGCATTCGCCTTCGGGATGCGAAAGCGTCTGATAGCCGGTGGGCGCGAGCAAAAGCGGAAACGGAATTTTTGTGCCGAGCACAGTGGTGCTCAAATCGCGCGTGGAAATATCAACCAAATAGCGCGGGCGCAGCAGCACGCGTTCAAACGCCGCGCGATTTTCGCGCAAGGTGATTTCGTCTTCTGCGCCGCCCGAAATGTAATCCCACGCGTGCGGCTCGATGCGCGTGCGCGCAAGGGTTTCAAAATCGAAAACGTTGATGTGTTCACTCATACGCGGACTGCCGCCACCATCGCGCGCGCCGCGTTGGTAATTTCGTCGAACGCGCCGTTCGCCACTGCTTGCTTGGAAATCAAATTACCGCCGATGCCCAACGCCACTGCGCCCGCGTCCAGATAGTCGCGCGCGTTCTCGACTCGGATTCCGCCGGTTGGCACGAGCCGGAGAAATGGCATTGGCGCGAGCACATCTTTCAAATACCGCGCGCCGCCCACCTGCGCGGGAAATAATTTCACCAATTCACAGCCCGCTTCGTACGCGTCCAATAATTCCGTCGGCGTCAAGCCGCCGCACAAAATCGGCGTGTGGCGATTCACGCACGCGGCAATTACTTGGCGCCGCAGCGCCGGCGTCACCACAAATTGTGCGCCCGCGTCCAGCGCCGCGTTCGCTTGTTCAACGCGCAAGACCGAGCCGACGCCGACCGTTACCGCATCACCCAACTGTTGGCGCACTTGGGAAATTGCTTCCAGCGCGCCGCGCCCGGTCAACGTGTATTCCAACACATTGATTCCACCTGCGACCAACGCGTTTGCGACTTGGACCGCGCAGTCATAATTTTCGAGCCGCACGATGGCGACGATTTTTTGTTCGAGAATTTTTTGAATCGCTGTCATGTTCCGTTGGGGCAAGGCGTTGACCGACGCGTCCGCGCAAATTTAGCAGCGGTGCAAGTCAATGCGTTGCCGCTATCGCGCAATGTCATTCTTTTCTCGCGCGAGCACTGCATCCAATTCCGCGCGCGAGGTGAGCACGCGGTCGCCAAACTGCGTCAGCGCGATGGCAGCGAGCCCGACGCCTTGCTTTAATCCATTTTGCTCTGCGCCGTTCAGCGCGGCATCGAGTACGCCCGCCGCAAAAGCATCGCCGCTGCCGATGCGGTCAACGATTTGAACGGGCACGGCGGGCTGTGCGAAAAATTCATTTTGGGTGAGCAAGGCCGCGCCTTCCGCGCCGAACGTGCAATAAATCGCCCGCGCGCGTGTGAGCGACGCAAGTCCGTTCAAGATTTCGTGCGGCGAGCCATGGCAATCAAACAACAATCGCGCGTCATCGCTCTTGCAAAATAAAATATCCGCGTCCGCGAGCAGGGGGCGCAATTTTTCACTTGCCGTCCGCGCGTCCCACAACTTGGCGCGATAGTTCACATCAAAACTCACCGTCACGTTCGCCGCGCGTGCGCGCCGCATTGCTTCCGCCACAATTTCATAACAGCTGTTGCTGAGAGCGGCGGTGATGCCCGTCAAATGCAAAATGCGCGTGTCGAGCAGCAAGCCCCAATCCACATCGCTAACGGTCATGCGCGCGGCAGCAGAATCGGCGCGGTCATAAATCACCTGAATCGAACGCGGCGGCGCGGCATATTCGATAAAGTACGTGCCGACGCGTTCGTTTGGCACGCTGACGACAGCGGAAACATCCACGCCGTCCGCGCGCAGCGCGCGCAAAATGTTTTGTCCGAGCGCGTGCGACGGCAAACGTCCGACCCACGCGACGCGCCGCCCCAAACGCGCCAGCGCCGTACACACATTGCATTCTGCGCCCGCGACCTGCACATCGAGCACGCGCGCATCGTCGAGGCGTCTGCCGTCGGGAACGCTCAAACGCAGCATCGCTTCGCCCAAACTCACAACGTCAAAACGCAGAGATGAATTCATACAAATTGAATGCACGCGGCGCGCGGCACCGCAATACGCGTTACAAGATTTCCAATTTCCCCCGCGCCCGGTCGCAGTGGAAATACGCTGACATCGCCCGTGTGTTGATTCGCGACCAAAATAAATTTTCCGTTCGGCGCGAGCGCGAAATTGCGCGGCGTTTTGCCGCCGCACGTCGCTATCGCGACGCGTTCTAATTGTCCGTTCGCGTTCACCGAAAAAACAGTGATGCTGTCGTGCCCGCGATTGGAAACATAGACGCGTTCGCCGTCTGTGGAAACGTGAATGTCCGCCACCGCATTTGCGGGCGCGTGCGGCGGCAGTGTGTCGAGCGTTTGCCTTTCGGTCAACGCGCCATTCCCCGCGTCGTACTCGTACACCGCAACCGTGTTTGCCAATTCATTCGCGCAGTACAAGATTTTTCCGTTCGGATGAAACGCGAGATGACGCGGACCCGCGCCGGGTCGCGCCGCAACGCGCGCGTGCTCGCGTAATTTTCCGTGCGCCGCATCAAACTCGTACATCACGAGTTGGTCCATCCCCAAATCGGCAACCAGCGCAAACCGATTGTCGGGCGTCAACGTCGTCGAGTGCGCGTGCGCGGCTTCTTGCCGCTGTTTGTTTAGACTGTTGCCTTGATGTTGAACATGGTCAGAGCTTGCGCCGAGAGAACCATCTGGGAGAATTGGAAATACGCTCATGCTGCCCGTTCCATAATTGGAAACAAAAATCCATTTGCCCGTCGCGTCGAGCGCGAGATGACAGGGCAAATCGCCGCCGCTTGGTTGTTGATTCAACGCGCGAAAAATTTTGCTGTCCGCATTGTACGCGAGCGCGCAGACCAATCCGGGTTTGCCGTGCGCCGCAGCCCCGAGTTCGCTCACCGCGTAGACCCATTTTTGATTCGGATGCGCCGCGAGAAAAGATGGACTCGCAATACCGGCGAACGAACCTGCTTGTCTCGGCGCGCCCGCGTCCGGGTCAGACCAAAACGCGTACACGCCGGGTTTGTCTGCGGGCGCGTAACTGCCGATAAATAAAAGGCGCGTCGTCATTCTGCCTCCCACCATTTCAGTACGCGCAGCGCGCGCAGCGTGTTCCACCGACTCGGTTGGCTCGGTGTTTCCATATTGAAAAAAACTTTGGCTTTGTACAAATCGTGCATCGCCCACAACCCATCGGGACGACGCTGTGTGCGTACAAGGTCAATCGCTTCTTGGGTGCGCGCATCGCGCGGCGCGTGTGCGCGCTGCATATAGTCCAACGCGCGCATCACATCGTAATGCCAGCGAAACGGATACGAGAACTGTGTGAATTTGGGATAAATAATTTTGTTGGTCTTGTCCGAACGAAATAGTTTGTGCTGCAAAACGAGTTCCAGCGCGCGCTGTTCCGCTTGCAAAATCTCGGCGCGGAATTTGGCATGTCCTGCTTCCACATAGCCGCGCAAACCATCCAGCACATTGAAGGTGGTGTGAAACGAACTGTGCGTGACGTGGCGGTCGCGCGGCATACGGCAATTCCAGCCATCATCGCGCATGTGCTGTTGCAACAAATGTTGCGCGATAGCGTCGGTGCGCGCGTCGGTCACGCGAAAATACGCGGTCAACGCGAGAATCATTCCGACGATGCACAAGTCCAACGTTTTCAAGCGCGCGACGAATTCTTGAGAATTTTCCTTGCCCAATAGTTCGTCAATCACAATGCGCGTTCCGCGTTGTGCGGCAGGATGTTCATTGTCCAAACCCAAATCGCGCAATTGCAAAAGGGTGTACGTTGTCGAAATCCATTTGGGCGAATAGACGCCGCGCCCCCATTTGCCATCGCGGTCTTGGAATGCCAAAAAACGCGCGCCCCATCCGCTCGTCGCGACATGTTGGCGCTCCGCGTTCCATTTCGCTTTGGGCGCGTCGAGCAAATCGCGCATCGTTTGCCAACGTATCGCGGCATCGCCTTGCATGAGCCAGTCAAGAGTGGCAGCCGGTAACGAAATCTTTTTCATTCTCTACGGTGTCCACGCCGTCCCATCGGGCAAACGGCTCTGCGTCCATTCCACCGTTTTGAAATCCAATTGATATTTCGCCGCTTTGGTTTCGTCTATGTCTACGCCCCAGCCCGGTTTATCATTCGCCCACAAAAAACCGTTCCGCAATTCGGGCGTGCCGGGAAACACTTCGAACATCACATCGCTCATGTAAATAAATTCTTGGATGCCAAAATTGTGACACGCGAGATTGAGATGCAAATTTGCCGCGTGCCCAATGGGTGAAACATCGCCGGGTCCGTGCCACGCGGTGCGAATGCCAAACGTCGCGCATGTCGCGGCGAGTTTCAACGCGGGCGTCACTCCGCCAATCGCGGAAAGATGCGCGCGAATGAAATCAATCAATTGTTCTTGAATCAATGGTTTCCATTCGGCGGGATTGACATGCAGTTCACCCATCGCAATCGGCGTCGCGGATTGTTGACGCAGGCGGCGGAAATATTCGATTTGGTCGGGTGCGAGCGGGTCTTCGAGAAAAAATAAACGATACGGCTCCAACGCTTTCGCCATGCGAATCGCGTCAATGGGCGCGAGGCGTTCGTGAATGTCGTGGAGCAAATATAGTTCCATGCCAATTTTGCTGCGGACATATTCAAACAACGGCGGAATGGAACGCGCGTACGCGTCGGCATCGTAATATGCGCCGGGGAAAGCGCTGTCGAGGCGGTCCATCGTTTGCATACGGTGGGTCGCTTGCGGCGCTTTTTGGGTTGGCATTGCGTTTGTGTTACGAATGTCCTTGACGCGTCCGCCATAGCCGCCCAATTGCAATCGCATGGCGCGAGTGCCCTGTTCCATATACCTGTACACGTTTTCCAAAACCTGTTGCGGCTCGCGCCCGTCGGCGTGACGATATACCATCGCGGCTTCGCGCGTTTTGCCGCCGAGCAAATCGTACACCGGCATATTTGCCGCTTTGCCCTTGATGTCCCACAGCGCCATGTCCACGCCGCTTATCGCATTGTTCAACACAGGACCATTGCGCCAGTACGAATTATTCATCATCACATGCCAAAGGTCGGTAATGTTTGTCGGGTCGCGTCCGACGAGCAGCGGTTTGAGATATTCATCCACCGCGCGCGTGACGAGTGTGGGGCGTTGTGTAAACGTCGCGCAGCCGAGACCATACAAACCGGGTTGGTCCGTTTCCACTTTGACGACAATGATGATGATATTGCCCGGGGCAGTGAGAATGGGTTTGATGTTTGTGATTTTCATGGGGTCAGTCGTTTTTCCAATCTCATTCACATACGCGGTTTTTTCTTTTATCCCGTTGATACAAAAGGCGATAGGGTGCAAATTATTTTCGCGGTCCCACTGCCGCGTCGGTCGAATCACGCGTTATGTTTCCATCCCAACATTCGTTCGGCTTTGCCGGAATTGAAAAAGCTGGCGTGACCGCTCATCTCGGAGCGCAGCGGCACATTGGGGAAATGTTTTTGCGCGAGTTCGCGCGAAGGAGTTTCAACCGCCGTATCGGGCGCGACGATAAAAAATGTTTCGTGTCCCTGATAGGTTGCCGTGAGCGCGAGCAAACACGCGCGCGCCGCCGCGTCGTAGGTCGTGTACGCCCACAAATGACGCACGAGCTCGGTGCCAAAACTTGGACTGTGCTGTGCCGCGTACGCGCGGTCCGGCACGACCCAATGAAAGCGCAGACTCGCAATCGTCATATCCTCATAGCGACGCGCGATGGAAGCGCCCTGCTGTTCGCAAATCCATTTCGAAAGACTGTAGGGGTCCTCGTTGTACGTCGGATGCAGTTCGTCAAGCGGAAAATAATCAAAGCGCGGTGCGCGACTGTACGCCGCGCCAATCGCGTTGATGCTCGAGGCTTGACAGACGCGCCGGATGCCGAGCGCCGCCGCCGCGTACAACGCGTTATAGCTGCTGACTACATTGTTGTTGTGGACCGCGTACTGCGGCGCCCTGTGCGGCGTAGGAATCGCGGCGAGATGAATCACCGCGTCACAGCCGCGAAACGCATTTTCCACATCCGCATAGTGTGTCATGTCCGCGCGGACAGAAAGCAGCTGGGGTTGATTTCGTTCGTTGGGTGTGCGGTCAATGCTGACGACACTGTGTCCTTGCGCGAGCGCCATTTCTGCCACGGCGCGTCCGATTTTGCCGCGTCCGCCGGTGAGTGCGATTTTCATTTTTGTATTTGCTTCCGCCTTGCCTTTATAGGGTCATTATTTGTCAAAAGAGAAACGATGCCCTCGCAAGCTCGCGAGTGCAACCAGAGTGCCGCACATTTTATCCCAAATCCAACAGCGCGCCCAGTCACTTTTGTCGCCGCGCGATTTCATCCATCCTTTTGTTACGCCGCCCCGACGATTGACTTCATCGAGACCCATTCCAAAGCGCAGCCGCGCCAGGACGTTCTGCGCGCGTGGACGATTGCGCGCACAGCTGTTATACTTTTCGCTACACCGTCATGGTGATTCACAGAGTGAATCTATATGACGGTGTTTTTATTCCGCCCATGAGCGACGAAATCAAATTGACGCCGATGCTGACGCAGTACAAAAATCTTAAAGCGCGTTTTCCCGACGCGATTCTCTTGTTTCGGCTCGGCGATTTTTACGAAACGTTCGAGAACGATGCGAAAACGTGCGCGCGCGAATTGGAACTCGTCCTCACGCATCGTTCGTTCGCCAAAGGTGTGCGTTTGCCGATGGCGGGTGTGCCACATCATCACGTGCAAGCATACATTGCCAAACTGATTGACAAAGGTTTCAAAGTCGCGCTCGTCGAACAACTCGAAGACCCGAAAAAAGTAAAACGTCTCGTCAAACGCGATGTTGTGCGCGTGATTACGCCGGGGACGGTCGTGGAAGACGCGCTGCTAAAGAGCAAGAGTCAGAATTATCTTGCCGCCATCGCGATGACGAACGACGAACGACGAACGGCGAAACGGGATGCGTCAAACGTAAAACGTCAAACAGCCCCCGTCACCCGTCCCCCATCCCTTATCTTTGGTCTTGCATTTATTGATTTATCCACAGGCGAATTTGCGACGACGCAGATTGAGGGGATTGACGCGGAGTCGAAACTGTTTGATGAATTGGAACGCGTGCAGGCGAGCGAATATGTTTTGTCCGAAACGTTGGCACAAGATGAAAACTTTGTCGCGCGTTTGAACGCGATGCGTCCCGCGCGCGTTTCGCCGATTTCCAAGCACGCGTTTGAAACGGACACGGCGCGCGAATTGCTGCTCGAACATTTTCGCGTCAATACATTGCAAGCGTTCGGCTGTGAAGAACTGTCGGCGGCGATTGCGGCGGCGGGCGCGGCGCTGCATTATTTGAAAAATAATCAACCGAACACCGACGATAACGCGCTGCCGTTACAGCATCTCAATCATTTGTTCACCTATTCACTCGACGAATACATGACGCTCGATGCAGCGACGCGGCGCAATTTGGAATTGACGCACTCGCTTGCGCCCGACAGCAACCTTAAAAATTCCACGCGCTCATTATTCGGCGTCCTCGATTGCACCGAGACCGCGATGGGTGCGCGGATGTTGCGCCGGTGGATTCAGCAGCCGCTGCTCGATTTGGAAAAAATTCGTGAGCGTCAAGACGCTGTGGCGGAATTGCACCGCGACGCATTTTTGCGCGCGGATATTCGCAAATTGCTCGATGGTTTGTACGATGTCGAACGCCTTGTGGGACGCATCGGGTTCGGTACGGCGAACGCGCGCGATTTGATTGGGCTGAAACGCGCGCTGCTGCGAATTCCAAAAATCAAAACGCGTTTGAATGACGCACAGTCCAAACATTTGCGCGCGTTGAATGCTGATTTGGATGAATTGGACGATGTATTGCAAACGATTGACCGCGCGCTGGTGGATGACCCGCCGATTTTGATAAAGCAAGGCGGACTCATCAAAGAGAGTTTTGACCCGACGCTCGACGAATTGCGCGATGGCGCAGCACAAAGCAAAGAGTGGCTCGCAGAATTGGAAGAACGCGAACGCCAACGCACGGGCATCAAAACGTTGCGCGTGCGGTACAACGAAGTGTTTGGTTTTTTCATCGAAGCGCCGCGACGCGACGCGAAATTAATTCCGAAAGAGTACGAACGCCGCGCGACAATTTCACATGCGGAACGGTATGTGACAAAAGAGCTGAAAGCGCGCGAACAAAATATCTTGGCAACGCAAGACCGCGTACAGGAATTGGAATACGAGTTGTTTGTGCAAATTCGCCGCGAGGTGGCATCGCACGCCGCGCGTTTGCAAGCCGCCGCGCGCATTCTCGCGCAGCTCGACGCGCTCGGTTCGCTCGCGCAAGCGGCGGCAAATTACAATTATGTGCAGCCCGTTGTTGACGACGGCGATGCGATTGAGATTCGTGAGGGGCGGCATCCGATTGTCGAACGCTTTTTGCGCGAGAACGAAATTTTTGTTCCGAACGACGCGCGGCTCGACCATGAAACGCAGCGCGTCGTCATTCTCACGGGTCCGAACATGTCGGGCAAGAGTGTGTTCATTCGCCAAGTCGCGTTGATTGTTTTGATGGCGCAAATTGGTTCGTTCGTTCCCGCGAGTTTCGCGCGCATCGGTTTAACAGACCGCATCTTTACGCGCGTCGGCGCGAGTGACGATATCGCGCAAGGACGTTCGACGTTTCTGGTCGAAATGAGCGAGACGAGTCACATTTTGCGTCACGCGACGCCGCGCAGTTTAATTGTTTTGGATGAAGTGGGACGCGGCACATCAACGTATGACGGCATTTCGCTTGCGTGGGCAATCGCGGAAGAACTGCACAATCTCATCGGCGCGAAAACATTGTTTGCCACCCATTACCACGAACTCACACAACTCGCGGACGCGCCAACGATTGAACAACACGGCGGCGCGGTGAAAAATTTTACGATGGCAGTGCAAGAACGCGACAACAGTGTGATTTTCTTGCGTCAAGTGGTTGAAGGCGGCGCGGAAAAAAGTTTCGGCATTCACGTCGCGCAGTTGGCGGGATTGCCGCAGAGGGTGATTGCGCGGGCGGAGGAGGTGTTGAGCAAATTGGAAAATGAGCGGGAAGGAAGGGAAATGAGGGGAGGAGAGAGGAGAGAGGAGGGAAGCGAGAAGCGAGAGGCGAGAGACGAGAGCGTAGAGAACGTTCGCGGTAACGTTCAATTTGACCAATCACGATCCGCAATGAGCGATACGCGATATACTGTCGCACGCGAAGAAAAAAGTCTGTACGATGTGCGTGTAGAAGCGTGGCGCGATGTGTTGCGCGAATTGTCGGACGCGGATATTGCAAACATGACGCCGGTGCAGGCGTTGGTGTTGTTGAATGAGATGCAACAAGAGCTATTGTCGAACGGGTAGGAACGGAATGGGTAGCAACGGAACCAGGTTCCGTTGCTACCCATTCGACGGATATAGAAATGCGCCCGCCGAAATTCGACGTTGAAGGTCATACGCATTTTGTCACGACGAATGTTCGGAATCGTCAACCGCTCTTTGTGAGTCGCATTCTCGCGCAAAGCGTTCTCGACAATTTGCATCATTACTCGAAATCATTGAATTATGAACTTGTTGGCTATGTCATCATGCCGGACCATTTTCACGCGCTCATCTATCCGCGCGCAGTGACACCTATTTCTAAAATTATGCAATGCGTTAAAAAGTATGCGGCAAAGCAGATTTTTGCGACACTGCGTACAAATAAGAATTACCTAATGTGCAACACTTTTGTCATTTCGAGCGGAGCGAGAAATCTCGCAAGGCGCGAATGAGATTTCTCGCAAAGACGGCTCGAAATGACATTTGTCCCGCGAAAGAGTTGCACATTGAGTATAAGAATTTTCAAGTGATGCAATTTCCATCTCACTTGGAATACATTCGCCGCGAACGTGCAAAATGCTTTGAATACGAGTTTCCAACTGTGGAGAATTTTCTCATCAAGAAACAGCGCACTGAAAATCATAATTTTGAAATTTGGCAGGAAAGCTTTTACGATTTCAATGTGTTCACAGAAAAAAAGATCAACGGGAAATTGAATTACATGCATAATAATCCCATAAACTGGGGCTTGGCAGAAACACCTGCCGACTATCCATTTTCCAGTTTTCGAAAGTGGTATCAGGATGAGTGATTCCAACAACGCGGAGGGACGCGTAGGCACAGAGCGCGCGTGGGTAGCAACGGAACCAGGTTCCGTTGCTACCCACGCGCGGCATGTCCACATCCTCTCCAAAATCGTCTCTGACCGCATTGCCGCGGGCGAAGTGGTGGAGCGTCCCGCGTCCATCGTCAAAGAGTTGATTGAGAACGCGATTGACGCGGGGGGGACGGCGATTTCGGTCGAGATACGCGAAGGCGGACTGCAAATGATTCGCGTCGGCGACAACGGCAGCGGCATGACGCGCGAGGATGCGGAATTGTCCGTCGAACGTTTTGCGACGAGCAAAATTTCGAGTGAACGCGATTTGCAGACTGTTCGCACGCTCGGGTTTCGCGGCGAAGCATTGCCTTCGATTGCGGCGGTATCTCAATTTGAGATGTTGACGCGCAACAAAGACAACGTACAGGGAACGCGCATTCGCATTGTGGACGAGAAAAAAGAATTGGATGTCGCGGGCGCGCCGACTGGAACATTGATTACCGCGCGCGAACTTTTTTACAATGTGCCTGCGCGCAAAAAATTTCTCAAAGCGCCGTTACGCGAAACGGAACTTGTGACGAAAGTTGTTGCACAATACGCGCTCGCGTATCCGAACATCGGTTTTCGCCTCGCGGTGGACGGCAAAGATTCGCTCCTCGCTCCTCCATCTTCGCCATTGGAACGCATCGGCGCGGTGTGGAGTCGTGAAGCGGCGAGCGAAATGCTCGCCGTCGAGTACGACAGTTTTGATTTGAAAGTGCGCGGGTTTATTTCCAAACCGTCGTTCGCGCGCGCGTCGCGCGATTGGCAAAACTTTTTCGTGAACGGGCGTCCGATTCGTTCGGGGCTTTTGGCGGTGATGTTGGAGCGTCCGTACGCGGGCAGGTTGCTTCCAAACAGACATCCGCTCGCGGTGATTCACATTGAATTGGACCCGCAATACGTTGACGTAAATGTGCATCCGCGCAAAGCCGAAGTGCGTTTCATGCAAGAGCGTTCGATTTACGGCGCGGTGCAGCAAGCGGTGGAACACGCGCTGCGCGATTTTCCTATCACACAAAACGCGGACGGCATGGAGTGGCCCTTTGCAAATGTGCCGGAAAGTTCGTTCGGCGCGTTACGCGAAGCGCAAGCGGAATATCGCGCAGGCACATGGCGCGCGCTCGGACAAATTCACAATACGTACTTGCTCGCGCAAACACCGGATGGATTCGCAATTGTGGACCAACACGCGGCGCAGGAGCAGATTTTCTTTGAATGGGGGACGGGGGATAGGGGGCAGGCGGCAGTAATCTCAAGTCACGATGATTTCCATCGCACCAGTCCTCCAGTTATCAGTCTCATGCCAAACGAAGCATCCCTCGTGAACGCGCATCTCGACGAATACCGCGCGTTGGGGATTGATGTAGAGCCGTTTGGTGCGAATACGTTTCGGGTGAACGCGCTGCCAAGTTTTGTGAAATTGTCGGCGCGTGAGGTGTTGGATACGTTGGTGTTCGAGCATGACAAATATCGCGCGTTGGAGGGTGAGGCGCTGCGCGATAAATTGGCATCGAAACTCGCGTGTGTGAGCGCGTTGAAAGCAGGCGACGCGTTGACGTTGGAGCAGCAGCAGAATTTGTTGAATGAACTGTTGCAAATTTATTCGCCCGCGACCTGTCCACATGGGAGACCGACGTTTGTGTGTGTGACGCTGGAGGAATTGGAGCGAAGATTTTTGCGGAGATAAAAAAGGCGAGAATCGAGAATAAAGAGACGAGGAACGTCTGTTTCCGCTAATATGCGCTCTATATCCTGTTCGTCATATTTTGCAATTTGCGCAAGTTTGGTACGTAATTCTCCCTCCTCGAGTACCAGCCGCTTGGCGCGCGCCAATTCTTTTTCAGCATCATCTTCATACCGCGCCAACAATTCAAGCTTGCGTGCCGCGCTCGCTCGCGCAGCAAGTTTCAAATATTCTTCCGCCATTCGCTGCGCATCTTTTTGCTCCACAACCACTAATTTCAATCGCTGCTTTGCTGGCCCTAAAAGTGCGGCTTGTTTTGCGACATAGTCTCGCGCACTACGCCTGATGATTTCTGGGTCCAACGATTCAACCAGTCTTGCCCATCCAGCCGCATCAAGATAGGTGGCGTTAAGTGAGCCGCGACTTGTGCATCCATTGTTGACTTTAGATTGAGGAGCGGAACAACGATATCTGATATAGCTA
>JAKOPZ010000363.1 GCA_029778615.1 Chloroflexota bacterium
CACCGCGCTCCATTGCGCGTCGCGTTCGTGTCCGCCCATCGCCGCGTATGCGCCCGCGCAGCTGGACGCGCAATTCGATTTGGCGGCGCGCGCGTTCGTGAACGCAACGACGCAGCTTGAAACGCGCGCCGCTGAACCAACTCTCCTCACGCTCTCGCCCATTTTCAAATGGTACGCGCAAGATTTTGGAGGAAGGGAAGGGGTTTTGGATTTCATCGCGCGCTATTGGAGGAATGTGCAAGAAGCAGAACAGATGCGTCGCGCGCGCAAAACGTTTCGCATCCAATGGGCGCGCTATGATTGGTCTTTGAATGGTTGAGGTGACATGTCAAACTTTCCCGTTGCAACAAATGTCCCTGCGGTCACCACTGCGCAGATGGTGGAGGTGGACCGTTTGATGATGCACGCGTACGGCATCACGCTCGTTCGCATGATGGAAAACGCGGGGCGCAATTTGGCAGATTTGGCGCGCGCGAAATTGGGACGGCTGGAGGGGAAAACGATTCTTGTCTTGGCGGGCGGGGGAAACAACGGCGGCGGTGGAATGGCCGCCGCGCGGCATTTGTTCAATTGGGGCGCAAATGTGCGCGTCGCGATTTCCACAAAGCAAGCGAGTGGAGGCGTCGCGGGAGAACAACTTGAGATTTTGCAAAAGATGAATGTGCCGCTCGTGACGAAATTCGCGTCGGAGCAAATGGTAAACGCGGATTTCATTCTTGATGCGTTGATTGGGTACGGATTAAAAGGCGCACCGCGCGGCGAAATTGCCGAGTGGATTCATCTGGCGAATGAGGCGCGCGCGCCGATTCTGGCGTTGGACGCGCCCTCGGGTTTGGATACAAATGATGGGACTGTATTTGACCCGTGTATCCGCGCGCACGCGACCATGACGCTTGCTTTGCCCAAAACAGGTTTGTATGCATCACCCGCGCGCGCAGTCATTGGCGAACTCTATCTCGCGGACATTAGCGTGCCGCGCGGATTGTACGAGACATTGAATGTGCAAGTGCCGCATCTCTTTGCCGCAGCGAGCATCGTGCGCGTGGAATGGTAAAGCAAAGAATTTCTGGGTTAGGCGCTTTGCAAAACATCGGCGTCGCGCTTTGCGCTATAATTCGTTTGAGGTGAATGAACAATGGCAAAAGGTTTGCAACATCTACTCTCTCCCTGGCGCAAACGCGAGCCGCACTCACAATCCGCAAGCGCAATTGTTTCTCCAACCAAAATTGCCTATCTCACCAAAAACGAATTCTTTCACGGGATGCCGTATGACGAATTGCACGCGATTGAAGATAACCTTGCCATGACGACATGCGAAAAGGGACGCATCTTTTTCATGCCGGGCGAAACTGCCGAAACGCTTTTTATTCTCAAAGAGGGGCGCGTGCAGCTGTACCGCTTGACGCCCGAAGGGCGCAAAATGATTCTCGATACGCTCACGCCCGGCACCGTCTTTGGCGAAATGGCAGTCATTGG
>JAKOPZ010000076.1 GCA_029778615.1 Chloroflexota bacterium
ACGTTTCACGTTTGACGTTCACGTTTCACGTTTCACGCCTGTAGCTTGCACTTTAATTTTTCATCAGCGCCGTCGCCGTCGCGACAATATCGCTCACTTGCGGCAGCACCGCGTTCTCCAAATTTTCCGCGACGGGGATGGGAACGTGTTTTGCGCCGAGACGTCGCGCGGGTGTTTGCAAAATGTTTGGCGCGGTTTCGTACACACGCGCAACGATTTCCGCGCCGAGCCCGCAGTTCGCATGTGATTCGTGTACGACGAGCAAACGTTTGGTGCGGCGCACCGATTCCAAAATCGTTTCCATGTCGAGCGGTTCAATCGTTCGCAAATCAATCACTTCGGCGTTGATTCCGTTTTGAGCAAGTTCCTCTGCCGCTTGCAAAGCGAAAAGCAATTGCCGCGAGTACGAAACAATCGTAATGTCACTGCCCGCGCGTTTGATTTCGGCTTGACCAATTGGAATCGTGTATGCGTCTTCGGGCACGTCGCCGCGCGTGAAATATAAAAGTTTGTGTTCAATGAAAATGACGGGGTTGTTTGCGCGCATCGCGCTCGTCAATAAACCTTTCGCGTCGTAGGGTGTCGCAGGCGCAACGACAATCAAGCCGGGAACCTGTGCGAACCAACTTTCAAAACTTTGCGAGTGCTGCGCGCCGTTGCCGCGTCCTCCGCCTTGTTGGGCGCGAATTGTAATCGGCAGCGAAACGGTTCCGCCTGCCATGTAGCGCAGTTTCGCGGCTTGATTCACAATTTGGTCTGCGGCGACGAGCGCAAAATCCATAAACAACAATTCAACAACGGGACGCATCCCTGCCATCGCCGCGCCAATCCCAAGTCCGACAAAGCCCGCTTCACTTATCGGCGTATCGCGCACGCGGTCTGCGCCAAATTCTTGCCACAATCCTTTGGTGACGGTAAAAATTCCGCCGTGATGTCCAATGTCTTCGCCCATGAGAAACACGCGCGAATCGTTTTGCATTTCGTGGCGCAATGCTTGATTCAGGGCTTGAGCAAAAGTAAGAGTTGGCATCGTTAGTGCGAGATTGGTGCTCGACGTATTTTCAAAAATTTCGGTCGCGTTCCGTTTTTTACAAGGCGTCTTGGCAAAGCCGTTGTATAATTGCAACAGGAAAGGGTGAGCGCGGAAGAGCAAGTCCCTTCCGAACCAGACGGGCCAAGATTGGTTGCGGGCTCTTTCCCTCAGTGGTTGGGTACTGATCCTACCCAACCACTTTTTTTGGATTTAGTTTCTTCGCGCCCCTCTGTCAGGCAACACCGACCCGTCACGCAAACACATCTTGAAACGCTTCTTCCGCGTTCGGCACCGGACTCTCTTGCGCGAATATCAACGCGTCGGAAATTATTTCTTGCGCTTCCGTTTCCAATTTTTTCAACGCGGCGTCGTCGAAACCCATTGTTTTCAAACGATTGCCCAGACGCACAATCGGTTCGCGTTCGCGCGCCTGCGCCACTTCTTCTTTGGTGCGATATACTTCGGGGTCGCCCATCATGTGACCCCAGAGCCGGTACGTTTGCGCTTCGAGGTACGTTGGACCACTTCCCGCGCGTGCGTTCGCGACTGCCTCACTCACCGCGTCGTACATCGCTTCCACATCGTTGCCGTCCACTTGGCGCGCGTTCATTCCATAACTTGCCGCGCGTTTGTACGTTTCGACGACGGACGTTGTTTCGTGCGACGGCGTCATTTCGGAATACAAATTGTTTTCACAGACGAGCACGAGCGGCAATTTCCAAATGACCGCGAGATTGAGCGATTCGTGAAAGACGCCTTGATTCACCGCGCCTTCGCCAAAAAACGCGAGCGCGATACGCATCCCCTCACCCCCTCCCCCCTCTCCCAGTGGGAGAGGGGAAGGGGTGAGGGATTTTTGCATTTGCGATGCGAGCGCCGCGCCTGCCGCGTGCGGAATCCCCGCCGCGACAATCGCGTTCGCGCCCAACAATCCAACCGATGGGTCGGTAAAGTGCATCGAACCGCCTTTGCCTTTGGAGCAGCCCGTCGCTTTGCCGAGCATTTCTGCCATTGCCGCGCGCACGCTCAATCCTTTTGCAATGGCGTGTCCGTGTCCGCGATACGTGCACGTCATGTAATCGTCGCGGCGGAGTGCCATGCACGCGCCGACCGCAACGGCTTCTTGTCCCACGCACGGATGAAACGAACCGCGAATTTTCTGCTGTTGATACAACTCGCGAATCGTCTCTTCAAATTTGCGAATCACCAACATTTGGCGATACGCGTCGGCGAGTTCTCGAATCTCCAATCCCCAGTCTCCAGTATCCGCGACGTTCTTTGTCGCATCAATCCATTTCCATTCCGCCGTCCACGTTCAGCGTTTGACCGGTGATATAGTTTGCATCGGGCGAACAAAAAAAGGCAATCGCGTTGGCAACATCTTCGGGCGTTTCCAAACGTCCAAGCGGAATCTTGGCGGTCATACGCGCGAGCGATTCTTCATACGTAATATTTTGCTGCTGTGCGCGATTGCGATGCACCTCTTGCGTCATGGGCGTATCCACGACACCGGGACAAATTGCATTGACAGTGATGTTAGAGGGCGCGAGGGCGAGGGCAGCCGTGCGGGTCAAACTGATAACGCCCGCTTTCGCCGCCGCATACGCGGCTTGGTCGGCGCGTCCGCCGCGTCCGGAAATCGAAGAAAGGTTCACAATGCGCCCGCCGTTGGTCATTCGCCGCGCGGCAAATTGCATTGCAAAAAAAACCGTTTTCAAATCCAGCGTCAGCACGGCGTCCCATTCCGCTTCGGTCACATCGAAAAAAGGATGAATGATGACGCGTCCGGCGTTGTTGACCAAAACCGACAGCGTCCCCTGTTCGGCGGCACAATTCACCACCCGTTCGATTTCCGAGAGCGCCGTCAAGTCTGCCGCGAGCGCAAAGGCAGTCCCGCCCGCCTGTTCAATTTCCGCTTGTACGGCAGCAATGCCTTCGGCGTTCAGGTCCACCAGCGCGGGCGTGAAACCGTCGCGTGCGAGACGCAATGCCGTTGCGCGTCCAATGCCGCGCGCGGCGCCGGTGACGAGAGCAACGTTTGCCATGTGCTAGGAATTTTGCAGCGAATCCAAACGCTCGAGGGAGCGCGCAAAAGCATTGGTGAGATGTTGGTCCAGCGCAGAAACCGCGGCGAGCGCATCTCCCGCCAGCATCGCGTCAAGCAGCCCGACATGTTCTTGCGCGGTCACCTGCCCATAGTGTGGTTTTTCCTCATTCGAGTACGAAAAACGACTAATGAGCCACGTAATCGAGGTGATGCGGTCCAGGGCGTCAATCAGCAGCGGATTGTCGGACATTTGGGCAATTGTCTTGTGTAACTCTTGATCCGCTTCAATTTCGTCTTCCAGCGGCACATCGGCGGGGTGTTCAAAGGCAAGCCACTTGGCGCGCAACGCTTCAATCCGTTTGCGGTCCAAGCGCGCCATCGTCAACGGCATCGCCGCGAGCTCGAGCGCGCGGCGCACCACAAACGCGTCTTCAATGTACGAGCGATTGAGGTCAATGACACGATATCCGCCAGTGGAATTGACTTGTACGACACCTTCGTTGACGAGCATCATCAGCGCGTCACGAACGGGGCTGCGGCTCACCCCCATTTGCTCGGCGATTTCGCTGACGCCAAGACGGGTGCCGGGCGCGATTTCCATGCGATAAATCTTTTCGCGCAAATGCTGATAGACCTGTTGGCCGAGATTTTCGCGCAGGGGAGTAAAAGTGGACTGATTAAGCATGGAACAAATAAATGCCGCATACCGTATGCGAAATTCCGTATACAGTATGCGGCATATTATAATGTAAAATATCCGAATGTCAATAGGTTTTTGACCAAATTCGGACAATCTTGTTCCTCTGACATGGTTTTGGCGAAAGCTCTCCCGCAATCATGGCATTTGCGCGTTCGAGCTCCCGGTTGAATTTCCCGCGCACTTGTGGTACGCTCCGCCAAAATCGCCCTCGCGTATTGCCTTCCGTCAACCGCAATACGCGACGGATGACCCATACACTCTATGCTTACCTACCCTCTCCTTCATCCCGAAATTCTCCACGCGCTCGGCACAGCGGGACACGGCGCGCAAATTTTGATTGCCGATGGCAATTATCCGGTCATCACACGTTCAAACCCGCGCGCCGCGCGCGTGTATCTCAATCTCGCGCCCGGTCTCGTCACCGTCACTGATGTCTTGAAAGTGTTGGTGAACGCGATTCCACTTGAAGCTGCGCGCGTGATGGGTCCCGATTCAAACGCGGTGCCCTCCATCTTTCGCGATTTTCGGCGCACCTTGCCCAAACACATCGAACTCGAACGTCTGGGGCGCTTTGAATTTTATGATGCGGCAAGTGGTAATGATGTCGCGCTGGCGATTGCAACCGGCGAACAGCGCGTGTATGCAAACATTTTGCTGACCATTGGTGTGATTCCGCCGCCAAATGGAAAATTGTAACTCGAACCGGTGCATCAGTCACCAACTTGCGAAAGGGCAAAGTTCCGCATGAAGATTTCTCGCGTGACGCCAATGGTGTTGGGCACCCCTTGGCGCAATATACATTTGTGCGCGTGGATACCAACGAGGGTTTGGTAGGGTACGGCGAAGCGCGCGCGGTCAATCGCACCGACTCGGTGAATGGGTATCTGGAAGAAGCCGTCCCGCGCTATGTGTTGGGGCACGACCCGTTCAACATCGAGCAGCTCGTGCAGCGCATGTTCCGCGAAGATTATGCGCGCGCAGGCGAGACGACCATGACCGGCATCGCATTAATCGAAATGGCGTGTTGGGACATTGTGGGCAAAGCAACCGCACAGCCCGTTTACCGATTGCTCGGCGGCGCGGTGCGCGAGCAAATCAAAGCGTATGCGAACGGTTGGTACACCGTCGAACGCACTCTCGAAGAATTTCACGCCGCCACAAAAAGAGTGATTGCCGGAAGTTATCGCGCGCTCAAATTCGACCCGTTCGGCGCGGGCTATTATGAATTGAGCCTCGCGGAAAAATCGCTTGCCATTTCACCGGGGGAAGCCGTGCGCGACGCGGTGGGCGATGACGTAGAAATTCGGGTCGAGATGCGCGGACGTTTTAATCCCGCGACCGCGATTGAGATGGCACACGCGCTGGCGCCCTCTCAACCAAGTTGATGTGAAGAACCGGTGCCGCCGGAAAATTTATCTGCGCTCAATAAGGTTTCCGACGCGCTGGCGCCGCTCGGCATTCCCATTGCGACCGGCGAGCGCATCCACACCCGGCACGAATATCGCGAGCTCTTGGCATTGCAGGCGGCGCGGGCAGAGGCATGCTCAAACGAAAACAAGACGAACTCGAACTCTGGCGCATATACCAGCGTTTCAAAAAAAAAGTGCCCCTCTGCGTTTCGAGGACAGTCCGAATGGACGAATGTCATAAAAATCAAGGGCCCGTGACAACAAACAACCCGAGCCGAAATTTTTTTCGACTCGGGTTGTTTCTCTTGGCGGATTTCCTTGCTCCGCTGTTCTTGACTCTTTGTGCGATACTGCACCGCCTCTGCCAAATGATGTGTTTCGATTCTTTCGCTCTCCGCCAAATCCGCAATTGTGCGCGCCAATTTCAAGCTTCGGTGAAACGCCCGCGCGCTCATACTTTTGGCTTGGCGCAAAAAATGTGTTTGCCCGCGCGTGCCGCGTCCCGCACCAATCAGTCCGATATTCAAAATTCGTTGAGCCATAATTGGAGAATCTCTTGAACGCCGCGCGCGTTTTCAAACTGCGAAACAAATTGCACATTTGCTTTTACGTCGTCGGTCGCGTTCGCGGGCGCGGCGGAACATCCAACGCGTTTCAAGAATAACAAATCGGCAGGCGCGTCGCCAATTCCGCCGAATTCAGCGAACGGGATTGCAAGCTCGTTTGCCAACCATTCGACGCCCGCGCCCTTGTCAATGCCCGGCGGCAAAATTTCAACCGAACTTACGGAGGCGTACAACGAAAAGCCGTCGAGTTGCTTTTTCAAAACATCACGCGCGCGTTCGGCAATTTCCGCGAGTGAGATTTTTTCGCGCGCGGGATAGAG
Source organism: Chloroflexota bacterium (assembly GCA_029778615.1). GTDB lineage: Bacteria > Chloroflexota > Anaerolineae > UBA4142 > SHND01 > SHND01. The sequence continues at coordinate 6,076 of JAKOPZ010000076.1, forward strand.
TGTGAGATTGATTTCTTTGCCCGGCTGAATTTGCGCGATGCCGCGCGCGACGAGTTCGCGTTGGAGAATATGTTTGATTTCCGCGCGGCGCGCGCGGATTTCATTCGTGAGCGCGGGATGTTCGAGGAAGGTGTACGTTTGGGGAAAATACAAGCCCGCGCCATTTTCATAAATCGCAGGGAGGTAGCCGTCAATCGCCTGCATCATCGCTTCGACATACGGCTGTTGGCGTCCGGTGCAAAGTGTAATTGCGAACGGCGCATCGCCGCGTCGGGCGCGTTGGTTCAATTCTGCCGCATAACGCAGCACATCAAAATCCCACGGCGCGCCTTCGCCCGGGGTGAGACAGCCGTCAATGTCAACGACGACAATTTGCAACTTTGAATCTCGAATCTTCAACCTCTACTCTTCCCCAATCAGCCACGCGTGCGCGGTGGGCAAGTACAATTTCACGCGTTCCCCGGGCGCATGACGGGTCGCTTCATCCGTCTGCACGCGCAGTTCCATGTTTTCGCCGATGCGAACGCGATAGTCCACTTTTTCGCCGAGATACGTTGCTTTGGTCACTTGACCTTCCAACAGATTTTCTGTTGCATCGCCATTGACAATTTTCACATCACTCGGACGAACAAAGATGAGCGCGTTCGTCTCGGGGATTGCGTTCGTGGATGAACTCACGCGCAGCGGCGTTTCGCCGACGAGCACGTTCGCCTGCCCGTCGTGCATCGTTTGCACGTGCGCAGGCAAGAAATTTGCGAGACCGATAAAGTCGGCAACAAATTTTGAACGCGGGCGTTCGTAAATTTCTTCGGGCGTGCCGAGCTGTGCGAGCTTGCCGCGATGCATCACCGCGATACGGTCAGAGAGCGCGAGCGCTTCTTCCTGGTCGTGCGTGACGTAAATGGAAGTGATGTCGAGGCGGCGCTGCAAATCGCGGATTTCAAAACGCATCTCTTCGCGCAATTTCGCATCGAGGTTCGATAACGGTTCGTCGAACAACAACACTTTCGGTTCTACAACGAGCGCACGCGCAAGCGAGACGCGCTGCTGCTGCCCTCCCGACATCTGGTTCGGCATTCGATTTTCGAGTCCCGTCAATTTTGTGAGCGCCATAATGCGCGCGACGCGTTGACGAATTTCGTCGTTCGCTAATTTTTTAATGCGCAGCCCGTACGCGATATTTTCAAACACGCTGAGATGCGGAAAAATCGCGTAACTTTGAAACACCATTGCCATGTCGCGTTTGTTCGGCGGCACATCTTCCAACTGGCGTCCGTCGAGAATAATTTTTCCGCTCGTGGGAAATTCAAAACCCGCGATGAGACGCAGTGTCGTCGTTTTGCCGCAGCCCGAAGGTCCGAGCAATGTAAAAAATTCGCCCTTGCCGATTTCGAGCGAAACGTCTTCGACGGCGGTGACGAGTCCTTCTTGTCCGCGTCCGGGAAATATCTTGGTGATGTGTTCGAGAGTCAAATACACAGTATCATGTAGCAGGTCACAGGTAGTAGGGAACTTGCTACCTGCTACCTGCCCCTTTTCTTTTTCATCCCGCGCCCAACGTCATTTCCGCGCTCGCGCGAAACGCGCGTCCTGCCCACAGATACAAGAGACCAATTGCGACGAGCACAATCACAATCAGCACAACCGAATACGCGGCAGCGAGCGAAAGTCCGCCCTGTTCCACTTCGCTCAAAATCAGCGCGGTGAGAATGGGCCACTTGGGCGTCGTGAGAAAAATAATCGCAGAAAGCGAAGTCATGTGCCGCGCGAAACTAAATATCAGTCCGGCGATGAACGCGGGCAAAATCAACGGCAGCGTGATATTTCGAAAGGTGTGCTGTGCGTCGCCGCCAAGTGATGTGGACGCTTCTTCAATCGCCGGGTCAATTTGCTGCAACGACGCGATGCTCGCGCGCACCGTCGCGGGCAAGGAACGCACCGCATACGCAATGAGAACAATGTACGCGCTGCCGACGAGCGCGAGCGGTTCGCCATGAAACGTGAGCGCGCAGCAGACGGCGAGCAAAAGAATCGCGGCAAAAATGCGCGTGCGTTGTTCCCACGCGGGCAAAAGAAATGCGCCGAGGACGAGATACGTAAAACCCAAAATCGCGAGCGGCGGTTGAAACACAAGCGCAATCCACGACGAAATCGAAGTGACCGTACCGGGCAAATAATCGCCGCCGAGTCGTCGCCCCCAAATCGAGAGCGGGTCGGTGAGCAACAGAATCCATTCGCGCGCGAGCAAATACAATGCCATGAACGTCAAGACGAGAAACGCTTGGCGTTTCATCTTTCCCGAAACGAAATACAAACTTGCAAGCGCGAGCGCGAACAAAATTCCGCCAACAATCCAAAGCCATTGCGTTAACGCAAGCGTAGGCAGTCCGTTCAACGCGCCGTTCAAGATGTTGAATGCCGATGCGCCGCGCAATTTTTCGTCGTACGACAGCCACGCCAAAACAATTCCGAAAAACGAACCGCTGACCAGAATCAAAAGCCGCCAACCGTTTTCTTTGGTCGCGGCGGTGAACAAAAAATACGCGAGTGCAACGTACACGATGGCAACGACGAAAATCGGCGCGCGGATGAACGCGAGAATGTAACCGATGCCGAGAATTGTTCCCGGCACTGCGCCGCCGAGATTCGACATGAAATCCACCGCTTGTTTGCCGCTAAAGGATTTGCGAACGACAAGGAACGCAATGACCACACCCGCGATGCCCGCGATGGGCGTCGCCAACGCGGAAAGAAATGTCGTGTCGAGAATGGCTTCGAGTCCGCGTTGGAATACACCTTCATAGTGCGAAAAATCCAACGCGTAATTGATGCCCCACAATTTTGTAATGGAACCCGCGAAAATCGTCGCATACAGCGAAACAATCAAAATCAAAACCAACGTCGTCAATGTAATGAATGTCCAACGCACAATCGGTTCTTTGACGAACGTTGCCGCGCCGCTGGTCGGTTTTCCCGTGACGGCAATGTACGAACGGCGCGAGACCCAATAGCGCTGCAACAGAAAAACGGTGAGCGTCGGCAAGAGCAGCATAAAGGAAAGCGCCGCGCCTTTTTGTTGGTCATGTTCGCCGTTGATGGCAATCCAAATTTGGGTTGACAAGACGGTAATGTTGCCGCCAATCAAAATGGGATTGCCCAGGTCCGCGAGCGATTCGACAAACATCAAGAGAAAGGACGCAGCAATGCCCGGGGTCAACAAAGGCAATGTCACCGTACGAAAAATATGCCACTTGCTCGCGCCCAAGGAAAGCGCGGCTTCTTCCATCGAAGGGTCAATGCGTTCGAGGAGCCCGCGCAAAATCAAATATGCGATAGAAAAGAAAGTAATGATTTGACAAAAAATAATTCCGTCGAGTCCGTACACGTCATTGATGCCCGGACCAAAACGCATGTGCAAAATATCGCGCGTCACAAAACCCGAACGCCCAAACAACAAAATGGTCGAGAGCGCAATCGCAAACGGCGGCGAAATCGTCGGCAGGAGCGTGAACGCGTGCACCAAACCTTTTAACGGAATGTCACAGCGGACGACCGTGTAGGCAAACAAAAAGCCGAGCAACGTACTGCCCAACGCGGCAAGCACACCCATCTCAATCGTCCACGCCAGAACATCCCAATACGCGCGCGCATAATTTGGTTCAAAATAGCGCGCGAAATAATTCAAACGGATTTGACCTTGCTGGTCAAAGAAACCTTGCACGATGACGCGCAAGAGGGGATAGACGATGAACGCAAAAATAAATGCGCCCGCCGCGAGCAAACCGACAAGCAGAACGGGGTCACGCGCGATGAGTCGAAACTCGCGCACGCGGCGCACAAGCGAATTGGAGGAAGTGGAAACGGGACGGGTTAACGGAAGCGAGGTGTCCATGAAGGAGAGAGACCTGACAGGTTTCCGAACGAATGTATAACTTGCGCGTTGGCGTCGGAACAAAGCAGTTGCGAGGAGTTACGCGACTGCTTGAAAACCTGTCAGGTCTAAAGTTCTATTGCGGCGGCTGCGCGATTTCGTTGGTGAATTTGTCAACGAACGCTTTTTTGTTTTTGCCGCAGTAATCGAAATCATAGTTGATGAGTTTCACTTGCAATAGTTCGGGTTTCGACGCTTTCGCGCCGTTCACGGTTGGCGCTTGATACGCTTTGTATTTCGGACCGAGCTCTTGCGTGGACGGTTCAATTGCCCAATCGAACCACGCTTTGGCGAGCTCCATATTCTTTGCGCCTTTGACAAGACCCATGCCGCCGATTTCATAACCGGTGCCTTCGGCGGGGAAACTCAACGTCAACGGCAAACCCGTTTCGATGCCTGCCACAATGTCGTGCGAAAAGACAACGCCAACTGCGCCTTCACCTTTGCCGACGGACTGGACCGGCGCCGCGCCGCTCTTTGTAAATTGCGCGACTTGCTGCGCGAATTTCTTCATGTAATCCCAGCCCGCTTGCTCACCTTTTTGCTGCAAGATGGTACAGAGGAAGGTGTACGACGTGCCCGAGGTCGCGGGATGCGCGATATAAACTTGTCCCTTGAATTCCGGTTTGAGCAAATCGTCCATCGAAGCGGGCGGTTTCACGTTCGGATTGTTTTTGAGGAAATCGTTGTTGGTCGCGAAACCGAGCGAGCCAACGTAAATGCCAACCCATTGCCCGTCGGGGTCGAGCATCAATTTCGGGTCGCGGATAATGGCATAGCCCTTGGCTTGATACGGTTCCAGCAGCCCTTCGTTTTTCGCGGCGATAAAGGAATCAATCGGACCGCCCCACCAAACGTCGAACTGCGGATTTTCTTTTTCATTGCGCAAACGTGTGAGCGCTTCGCCGCTGGACAAGCGTACAAAGTTCACGGTGACGCCGGGATTTTTTGTTTCAAATTCTTTTTTCATCCCGTCGCACCATTCTTGCTGCGGTGTGCAGAGCATATTCAATTCGCCCTTGAGTTCCATGACTTGGGCGGTAGTGGGTTGTGGGGCGGCAGTGGGTGGGGTGCCGGTCGGTTGCGCGGGGGCAGCGCAGCCGATGACGAACAGTGTCAACACGATGGCGAGAGCCATCAAAAGCAAAACACGGTGTTTCATTCCTTCTCCTCCTTGAGAAAATGAAATGCGGTTGAATCAAATGTGATTCGAGCGTTCTGTTTGAGCAACACCTCCTTGTCGTGTGTTAAGAGAGAATTATGTTTTGTTAATATATCACATTTTTCTCATTGCGGCGCGCCAAGTAGATTTTGTTGGCAACCAAAGCCTGCCGCGTTGTCGCGAAAAAAAGACGCGAGGGGATTTGTCGGGAGGTTCAATGCCGAGAACGACGGCGGCGCGGTGCGTGCCCGCTTTGTGCGGAATAAACTGCGTATCAATTCTTTCTTTTTCAAAAAATGCAAAATGAAATCACCGACGGGGTCGGGTCCGACAGCAGTGAGCAACGCAACATTCAAGTCCAGACGTTTCGCGCCAACTGCGATATTTGTGGCTCACCCGCCTACATACGTGGCGAAACTTGTAATCTCCGCAAACGGCGCGCCCACATCTTTCGAGTACAAATCCAAACTCGAACGCCCCATCGTGATGATGGTCATATTGCTTGCGAATCATTTGCAAAATTATTCTTGTCCCCGCGCGCGATACTGCACCGCTTCTGCCAAATGATGTGTTTCGAGTCTTTCGCTCTCCGCCAAATCCGCAATCGTGCGCGCGAGTTTCAAGATTCGATGAAACGCGCGCGCGGACATATTCATCTGCTTCATCGCCGCGCGCATGAGTTGTCTCCCCGCGTCGTCCAATTCACAAAACTGTCGCACTTCGGCGGGTCCCATATCTGCGTTGACTTGCAAATTTGTATTCTTGAATCGCTCGCGCTGAATTTCGCGCGCGCGTTCCACGCGTTTGCGAATTACCGACGACGGTTCCCCCAATCTATCGCCCGCAAGTTTTTCAAATTCGACGCGCGGGACGGTGATGTGAATGTCAATGCGGTCGAGGAGCGAACCCGAAATTCGTTTTTGATACCGCGCAATCATCCCGGGCGAGCACGTACATTCTTTAATGGGGTCGCCGAAATAGCCGCATGGACAGGGATTCTCACAATGTCACATTTTGTATCCGGAGTGACTTATGGAGTCGTCATTCAACAAACCGAGCTGAGAAACAACCGCACAGAATCAAGAACGGCATAACGCTCGATTGCGAAAGCGCGCTTGAGTGCGCGAACGCGGTGTATTATAATCGCCGCACATGTGATTTTCAATTTGGGTTTGTAAGGGAGATTCGTTCTATGCTTGCCAAAGTCACAAGTTGTGCGGTCATTGGGTTGGATGGACAACTCGTAGATGTTGAAGTGGACATCGGCAGTGGTCAAGTCCTGTTTCTTGTGGTTGGTTTGCCTGATACAGCGGTCCAAGAATCGCGCGAACGCGTGCGCGCGGCTATCAAGAATTCGGGTCTTAACTTTCCGCTCAAACGCGTCACGGTTAATCTCGCGCCCGCCGATTTACGCAAAGAAGGACCCGCGTACGATTTGCCAATTGCGGTAGGTGTTCTCATCGCGTCGGAACAAATCACTGCCGATTTATCGAACGCGCTCATCATTGGCGAACTTTCTCTCGACGGCGCGGTACGCCATACGAGCGGTGTTCTCTCGATGGCTCTCCTTGCGCGCGAACGCGGCATCAAAACATTGTTCGTTCCTTCCGCCGATGCACCCGAAGCCGCACTCATCCCTGACCTCGAAGTAATTCCGATTGAATCGCTCTTTGCCCTCTATGCACATCTCCAAGGCTTCCAATCCATCGCGCCGTATCGCGCGCAAGTGCAATATGATGCCGACGATGTACCGCCGTATCCGGTGGACTATTCTGAAATTCGCGGGCAAGAGCATGTCAAGCGCGCGCTCGAAGTTGCCGCGGCGGGACAACACAACATCATCATGACCGGACCGCCCGGTGCAGGCAAAACGTTATTGGCACGTTCTTTGCCTTCCATTCTGCCACGGCTCTCTCTGCCCGAAGCAATCGAGATTAGCCGCATTTACAGTGTGAGTGACCTCTTGCCGGATGATTCGCCGCTCGTTCGTCATCGTCCTTTTCGTTCGCCGCACCATACGATTTCGTTTGCGGGGCTTGTCGGCGGCGGACGATGGCCCCATCCGGGTGAAGTTTCGCTCGCGCACCGCGGCGTTTTGTTTCTGGATGAGTTGCCCGAGTTTGATGGTCGCTCATTAGAGGGTCTGCGGCAACCGATTGAAGATAACTTTCAAACATGAGCCCTTCGCGTGTGTGAATCTGGACGTTTTCGCTGCGCTGTCCAAATTCGCTTCAACCGAAACCAATTGATTCCCTGAACACGAACTCTCCCAAAACACCTATGCTTGCTCAAGTCCTCTCCTGTGCCGTGCTCGGTCTCGATGGCGTTCCCGTCCAAGTCCAGGTGGATGTTACCAATGGCGGTCCTTTCTTTGTTGTCGTTGGGCTCCCGGACGCCTCTGTCAACGAAAGCCGCGAACGCGTGCGCGCTGCCATCAAAAATTCAGGTCTCTCGTTCCCATTGAAACGTATCACCGTCAATCTTGCTCCGGGCGACTTGCGCAAAGAAGGTCCGGCGTATGATTTGCCGATTGCGATTGGTCTCTTGCAGGCGAGCGACCAACTCACCGCCGATTTGTCGGATGCGATGATTATTGGTGAGTTGTCACTTGATGGTGCGGTGCGTCATACGAATGGCGTGCTTTCGATGGCAATGCAAGCGCAGCAAGCAGGACTGAAGCGATTGTTTGTGCCGGCAACTGATGCGCCCGAAGCGGCATTGATTTCTGGATTGGATGTCTATCCGATTGAGAGTTTGTTCTCGCTTTACGCACATTTGCAAGGACTCCAATCCATTGCGCCATTACGCACGGGGATAGAATTTCAGCCCGATGATGCAAGTTCGACCGGTACGGACTTTTCAGAAATTCGCGGACAGGAGCATGTGAAACGCGCTTTGGAGATTGCCGCAGCAGGGGCACACAATTTGATTATGACGGGTCCGCCCGGCGCGGGCAAGACACTGCTTGCGCGAGCGTTCCCTTCCATCTTGCCGCGTCTCACGTTGTCCGAAGCCCTCGACGTCACGCGCATTTATTCGGTCGCGGACATGCTGCCGAATGAGATGCCGTTGATGCGCGTTCGTCCCTTTCGTTCACCGCATCACACGATTTCGCACGCAGGGTTAGTGGGTGGCGGCAGATGGCCCCGTCCCGGCGAAATTTCACTCGCACATCGCGGCGTGTTGTTTTTGGATGAGTTGCCGGAATTTGATGCGCGCAGTTTGGAGGCGATGCGGCAGCCCTTGGAGGGGGAACGAATTGTTTCGATTTCACGCGCGCAAGGTTCGTTGACGTTTCCTGCAAACTTTCTTTTGCTGGCAGCAATGAATCCATGTCCGTGTGGTTACTACGGACATCCGACAAAGGAATGCACATGTGCTCCGGCGCAGATAGTGCGGTATCAGAAAAAGATTTCGGGACCGCTGCTTGACCGCATTGATATTCACATCACGGTTCCGCCCGTAGAGTTTGAAAAGTTATCAGGAAATCGGTTGGGCGAGCCATCGGCAGTGATTCAAGCGCGTGTGGAAAAAGCGCGGGCAAAACAGCGCGAGCGTTTCGAGAACGCGGGGGTGACGAACATGCAAGCGAATGCGGATATGGGTCCTGCAGAAGTGCGACAGTTTTGTGAATTGGATGACGCGGGAAAACAATTGATGCGCGCGGCGATGAAGCAGATGAATATGAGCGCGCGCGCGTTTCATCGCATTTTGAAATTGGCGCGGACGATTGCGGATTTGGCGGAGAGTGAAAAGATTGAGACCCATCATTTGGCGGAGGCGGTGCAGTATCGGGCGCGTCAAGCCGAATAGAGAAAAGAGAGCGAGAGAGCTATGTTTAGGATTGGCTCTCTTTTTGTTTGTGGCACAATTGTCATATTGAACGAACACTTGGAGACATACAAAACACCTTTGCAAAAGTGTTTCCAAGATTCGCGTGACCAACTCTATGATTCACTCGACGTATAAAAATTCCACATTCCTCGTCCAAGATGTTTTCACATTCCTCGCGTACATCCAAACACACACGCCAAAAATAATCGGTGCGCGTTCACTCTCCCCACGTGCGGTGGGTGAAATCAATTCGTTGCTTTGCGTACGCGATGCAATCAAGACAAAGCATCCACATACAACACGCGGACATTGGCAAAGCAACGCGCATGTTAAAAAGAGTGAGCGACACACTACACGCTTGCGGTTTCTTCATTATCTCGTCGAGAGCGCGAATCTTGTTGC
>JAKOPZ010000364.1 GCA_029778615.1 Chloroflexota bacterium
ATAGACCGCGCGCGTCTTGTTTGCCGTTGTGATTGGAATGGAATGTGCGGCATAGTACATCGGCGTCGTTACGGGACAGACGAGGAACGCGGGTCCAAACATGTATTCGTCTTGAATCTCGAACGTATTCGGGTCATGTCGAAAATCGAACGCGAGCGCGCGGAGCATCGTGTAATCGTGATGCGTCACGTGACCTGCGAGTGAATAAATGTACGGGAGCAAGCGATAACGCAAGTGCAGAAATTTCACGAGCGTGTCGTACATGAGCTCGCCGGGATTGCCAAAGCGCCAAATCTCGCGCGGGGTATCGGTACCGTGCGCGCGGAACATGGGCAAAAACGCGCCGTATTGAAACCAGCGCACATATAATTCGCGATAGCCCAAATCGTCCACGCCCGCGTCGTAATCACCGCGCCAGAACCAAAGTTCGGGCTTGTTCTTGACAAAGAACGCGCCAATGTCCAACGTCCAGTACGGTACTCCGGTCGCGCAGAAATTGAGTCCCGCAGGAATTTGATTCCGCAACGTTTCCCATGTCGCCGCAATATCGCCCGACCAAGTAATCGTCGCGTAACGCTGCTGTCCGGCGTAACCGGAGCGTGTGAGATTCACCACGCGTTTGTCTTGCGTCACGGCGCGTTGTCCCTCGTACATGCCTTGCGAGTGGAGCAAAGAATACGCGTTGATGTATTCGGGGTCGAGATAAGTTTTTGCCTCGGTGGTATCAATCCGCATTTGCTCTTGAGGACTTGGTTTTACCGCGCCTTTCCAATCCGCTTGAAACGGTTCGGTGCAATCACACCACCACGCATCCACGCCGTGCGTAAAGAATCCCGCGTTGGCTTGTTCCCAATAACACGCGCGCGCGGCGGGATTGAACGCATCATACGTGGCTTGGTCGCCTAATAAAAATCCTTGCGCGTGCATTTCGGACCAATTTTCACCGCCGCGTCGCATCGTGGGCCAAACCGAAATCATCACTTTGGCGTGCAGTGCGTGGATTTCCTCAACCATTTGGCGCGGGTTCGGATACCGCGCGGGGTCAAACGATTTTTGTCCCCAAAAATTTCCCGTCCAATGTTTCCAATCCTGCACGATACAATCGAGGGGGAGTCCGCGCGCGCGAAACTCTTGCACCACTTTGAGCAGTTCTTGCTGCGAAGCGTAATGTTCCTTTGACTGGATATAGCCAAACGCCCATTTGGGCAGCAGCGGCGCCTGTCCCGTCAAGCGGCGAAATTGATGTACGATTTCGTCAAACTCGGGACCGTAGAAAAAATAAAAATCCAATTCATCATCCACATC
>JAKOPZ010000365.1 GCA_029778615.1 Chloroflexota bacterium
ATGCGGCACGCGCAAAATTTCGTCGGGCGCGACCTGCATTCCCGCGAGCGTTACCGGCGGATTCAGAATCAAATTCGCGCGGCGGTTCGTCGCCCAATCCCAATCATACACTTGCGACACGCTTGAAAAAATGGGTACGCGATTATCGGAAAACAGTGAAAACAATTTTGGCGCTTTGCCGTCCGTTTTGCCGCCGTAATCCACGAGGTCGAGGATGCCTGTTGTCGCCGCATACCCGCGCAGTTCGAGATTCAAATCGGCGTGCTGCGCGGCGGGGCGGTCTGTGGGCGGCGAAACGGGAACGAGCGCGGCATAGATTTCGCCCGCGATGTTTTGACATTCGGAACCGACGAGCAGGGGCAAAAAAACGCGCGCAGTCAGGGGCGCGCTGCGAGGCGGCTCTGCCGCGAGAGGCGGCGCGAGCAAGAGCACAAGGCACACGGCGACAAGCGAGAAGCCAAGAGTGCGAAACGTTTTCATTCGTGAAGGAGCGCGGCGGGAGCGCGGGGTGACGCGGCGTTAGAGTATAATGCGGTACGATGAGCGCACAAACTGTTGCCCAAACGATTCAATTGATTCTCGCGCCGGTGGTGATGATTTCCGCGTGCGCGTTTTTGGCGAACGGCTTGATGAGCCGTTTTATGCGCATCAACGACCGAATGCGAACCTTGGCGCAAGAGCGTTTTGAATTGCTCCGCGCGGCGCATCGCGACACGGATTTGCGCGACGATTTATTTTTTCAGCAGCGCTTGCACGAAACGGACCGCCAACTTCCCTCGCTGCTGCAGCGGCATCAATTGTTACGCGACGCGCTGCTTTTGATTTACTGCGCGATTGCGACGTTTATTGTGGATATGTTTGTGATTGGTTTGAGCGCAGTGTTGAACCAAACCTTGCTCGCTTCGCTGGCACTGGGCGTCTTTTTGATTGGCACCACGCTGGTCTTTTTGACAATTCTTTTGGAGATTCTCGAAGTGATACGTTCGCATCACGGCTTGAACGAAGAAGTAAAGAATATTGCTTTGCTCGAGTTGGAGCAAGAGACAAAATGATTTTGCTGCGCCGCGCTACCGCGTCTGATGCGCCGGTCATTCTCGAATTGTTGCGGCGCGCGTTTCAAGAATATGACGGCGTTCTCGACCCTCCTTCCGGCGTACACAAAGAAACGCTCGACAGCGTGCGCGAAAA
>JAKOPZ010000077.1 GCA_029778615.1 Chloroflexota bacterium
ATCCTTCGGGGTAAACTCTGTGAGAAATCTCAGTTTTTTCCACCGAGATTTCTCGCAAGACCGCTCGAAATGACAATTCTGCGTAACATGAGTTACAGATTAGCGAGGATTCGCGTAGATTCGCGGTTTCTAAAAAATGATTCTCACATATATCGAACAAACAGGCGGAAAAATCAACGCCGCGTCGTTTGAAGCGCTCACGCTCGCGCGACAACTTGCCGAACCAACAAACGCGCCTCTTCACGCCATCGCAATCGGTGAAGCGTCGGATGAATTAAAAAGGCGTCTCGGCGTGTTTGGCGTCAACACATTGCATCTCGCGCAACATGACGCGTTTGTGGAATATGCGCCCGATGCGTACGCGGCGAGCATCGTCGAAATTGCGCGCGCCAACAACGCTAGCGCAATTCTTGCGACAGGCAGCGAACGCGGGAATGAAATTCTCGCGCGCGTCGCCGCAAAAATGAATTTGCCCTTTGCGGCGAATGTGACAGATGTGCAAAGCGGTGATGACTTTATTGTCACGCGTTTGCGTTGGGGCGGCAGTTTGTTTGAGCAAGCGAAACTGCACGGCACAACAAAAATTCTGTCCGTTGCGCCCAACGCAATTCCATCACAACCCGTAGTAACGAATTCATTCGTCCCTCTAACCCACTCATTCGTTCCCCAACTCTCTGAATACGATTTGCGCGTGCGCGTGACGCAGCGCATCGAAGGCGAGCGCGGAAAAATTTCGCTCGGCGAAGCGCGAGTCGTCGTTGGCGGCGGACGCGGCGTGGGCAGCGCGGAAGGTTTTCAAAAACTCGAAGAGCTGGCGAATTTGCTCGGCGGCGCGGTAGGCGGTTCGCGCGCGGTCACGTCGCTCGGCTGGCGCGCACACGCCGACCAAATCGGACAAACGGGCAATCGCATTCAGCCCGAACTCTATATCGCGTGCGGCGTGAGCGGCGCGATTCAACATATGATTGGCGCCAAAGCGTCCAAGCATATTCTCGCCGTCAACACCGACCCCGAAGCGCCCATCATGTTCAAAGCCGATTACGCCGTGATTGGCGACTTGCACCAAGTCATTCCCGCCATCAGCGCCGAAATCAAAAAACGGCGCGGTTAGATTTTTGGAAATAAAAAGACACTTGCGTCGTTGCCGATGCAAGTGCTTTTGTCAATCGTTCCCCATGGAACGCCATCTCGCTCACGCGATGCTTAGATGAACACAATCTGCGCGCCGTCGGTCATGTCCATAAAATCAGCGGCAGTCACAATATCTTCCACGCCTTCAATGAAATCTTCTTTTTTCAAGCCCATCATGTCCACCGACATTTTGCACGCATAAAGCTTTGCTCCCCCGTCCACCAGCATTTGCAAATACTCGCGCACGGTTGGCACCTCGAGCGCGTTCATTTTGTCTTTCATCAATTTCGTCGCGAACGCGGTCATCCCGGGCAGCGCGCCGACCAATTGGGGAATGCCGAGATTGCCGGTGTTCAAGCCCATCATGCTCATCTTCATTGCCGTATTGCCGACAGGTGCAATTTCGATGTGGTCAACACGATTCTTGTTAATCATGTCGAGACCCCAGAACGTGAAAAAAATCGTTACGTCAATGCCGTTGCCCAACGCCGCCCAGCCCATCACGAGCGCGGGATACACCATATCGAGCGTGCCTTTGGAGCAAATGAACGCAACCTTGCGCGTTTCCTCTTTTTGCTGCGGCATGGCGGGCAAATAACTCGGCGCAAGCGTCGGCGTCATGGTTGGCGGATTCATCGTCATCATTTTCGTTTCTCCTTCGAGACGTTTTTCGTCTCACACACACCCTTCCGGTTTTCCGAGCCCCGAAATTTTTGCGACTTTTTTCGCGGGTCCTTTGGGGAACAGCGCGAACATGTCTTTGGTCGAAACGCCTGCGGCGGTCGTAATGCGGCGCAGCGTTGGCGCTTTGCCGGTGCTGATTCCATCCTGTCGGCAAAAGTCTATGACTTTCCAATGCGCCAGGGTTAAATCAGCAATTCCTTCCTCATGCGCGATTTCGACGGCAATGTCCTTGTCCCATTCTTGCGGATTCGTCATGAACCCTTCGTCGTTGATTTGAACTTCATGTCCTGCAATCACTTTTGTTGGCATTTGATTTTCCTCCTGTGGATTTAGTCGTCAGTGGTCAGTAATCAGTAATCTCTACTCTCTAATCTCCATCCTCTAATTCTTGGACGGTTCCGCCTGTGCGCCGACGACGCTGAGAACGCGCATTGTCAACGCCAAGCCGCGCCGCACGTTCGGATCGCGCATTTGTTTCAACAACGCAATCGGCGATGTGTCAACGGGCTGTTCGATTTCTTTTTCGGCGATAAGCAATGTGTTGCGAACGAAATTCATAATTTCCGGCTGCGTCATATCTTTGACGACGTTCAAAATCAACACAATGTTGTCACCCAATTTTTTTACATCGTCGGCGGTGAACGAAGTAACAATGTTGTCGGCGATTTGGATTCCACCCTGCGCGAAGGTGAAATAACCTTTTTGCTCCATCGTTTGCAACGCGTCCACCGCTTTGCCAAACGCCTGGTCGCTCAGAGGCATCATCGTATCCATCAACTCGGACGCGCTTTCCAGCTGGTCGAGCATTCGTTCCAGCGTGCGCGTGTTGCGGAGCAAGCGTTTGAACAGGCGCAAGATGTCATTCAAATCCACGTACTCTTGCACTTGTTCCAGTTGTTCGGTGGCAAGGCGGAACGCGTCATTGGCGATGGGTGTGAGGTCGCGCATCAATTCCGCGCGGTCTGCGTGCGCGCGCTCTGCCTGCTGCGCTTGCGCGGTGAGATATTCCACATGCCGTGTGAGCGCATCTATTTTTTCATTCAATTCCGCAAGGGTTGCTTCGGCTTGGCCATTCGAGCGCGTTTCGATTTGAGTTGGTAAGGTAGCAATCATCTTTTCAGCCCACTCTTTCGTCGTTCGTCCTTTGCCCTGTGTCAATTCTTCCACTTGCCTGCCATCGTCATACGCGCGGGCAGTGGCAGCTCTTGCCCTTTGAGCAAAATGTTCCAATACATCCAGCGAAACATCATCTTGCCCCAATGGTTCGCTTCTGATTCTTGAAGCAATTGAAACGGACCGATGCCGGGCAGGGGATACATGCCGGGCAGGGGCTCGGTGTCATAGTTGAAATCAATCAGCAAGCCCTTGCCAAAACCCGATTCGATGAAACAGTTTGCGTGTCCGTCGAACGTCGGCAGCATTTCTAAACCGTCCACATAGCGTGTAAAGTTTTCCGCAAAACAGTCCACCGCAAAATGCGCGACCGAACCCGCTTTGGAAGTTGGCAGCGCAGCCGCGTCGCCCAACGCAAAGACGTTCGGATATTTCGGTGAGACAAAGGTGTGTTTGTCCACCTCGACGTAATTCAATTCGTTCCCCATGCCCGAACGCGCAATCACTTCATTGCCCATGTTGAGCGGCACGCTGATGAGCAAGTCGTATTCGATTTCGCGTTCGTCGTACGACACAATTTTTTTCGCGTCGGGGTCAACATGCTCGACCATAAATTCCGGTTCGACCTTGATGCTCTTGCGTTCCAAAATATCGCCGAGATGTTTGCTCGCAATCGGTTTGGTGAACGCGCCGGGCAGCGGCGTCGCGTAAATCAATTCCACGCGGTCGCGCATCTGTTGTTCGTGAAAGAACGAATCCGCGAGCATGATAAATTCCAACGGGGCGACGGGACATTTGATGGGATTTTCGACGACGTTCAAAACGAGGCGTCCGCCGCGCCACGTGCGTAAATGTCTTGCCAGCGCTAGCGCGCCTTCGACGGTGTAAAAATCAAAAATCGTTTTGTACCATTCGTGTTCTTGCAGACCGGTGGTCTGTTCGGGATGCGTCTGCGTGCCGGTGGCAATGACCAAAAAATCGTATGGCACATAACGTCCGTCTTTGCTCAATTTCACGCGATTGTGTTCCGGTTCGATGAGCTCGATGGGGGACATGATGAATTCGACACCGCTCGGCAAAAAATCGCGTTTCGGTTTCACAACATCGTTCTTGCTGTAAATGCCAAAGGGGATAAACAAAAAGCCGGGTTGGTAATAATGCGTTTCGTTTTGGTCCACGATGGTGATGTGCCATTCATTTTCGTCGAGCAGATTCGCGAGCCGATTCGCCACCATTGTGCCGGCAGTCCCTGCGCCGAGAATCAATAATTTTTTCATGGTCTGTTTCCTTTTGCGTGTTCCGCGTGTCGCATAGTACAAATCGCAGCTTGAACTCGGAAATCCAAGTCACCCAATCACCCGTCTTTAATCTCCGGTCTTTTTCTTATGCAATCGCTTGCGCCAGCGTCGCACTGCGGGTCAAATTTTCGTTCAGCACTTGGCGCAACAAATCCAGCGCCTGCAAAATTTTTTCGTTATGGACGGTATAGTAGACGTTCATCCCATCGCGGCGCGCGTCCACGAGCCACCGTTCACGCAGCACTTTCAAGTGGCGTGAAACGGTGGCTTGTGGCAGTCCGAGCATCTCGGCGAGATGGTTCACCGTCGCCGCTTCGTCGCGCAGTGCATAAAGCAGCGCAATGCGTTTCGGGTCGGCGAGCGCATCGCATAACTGGGCATGGAGTTCGTCAATTTCGTGCAAGAGTTGGGCATTCATGTTGGTTTTCCCGGGATATATGAAATTTCCCATATCCTTATTCACGCCAAGCATAAAAACGGACGGTCATAATTGGGTCAAAATATAGTACGCGGTTCGTTGAAAAATTCACAAACAAAATGCGCGCCCCGCTTTAGAGCGGATTCCGAATTGATTAGTGGGGGTCAAGCCCTGACACAGTACATCACCATTTCACTTTTTGGACGCGGATTTTCGCGGATGAACGCGGATTTCTAAATTGGTTTTTGCTTTTTCCGCGTGTAGCCGCGTTCATCCGCGTCCAAATCTGTGATGTACTTGGGACTTTCGCTTGTCATTTCGAACGGAGTGAGAAATCTCGGTTTTTCCACTGAGATTTCTCGCAAAGACGGCTCGAAATGACAACTGAGCGAAAGTCCTGGTACTGTGACAGGTTTTCAACGCGGATGCTTGAACCGCCGTGTACGTGCCAAAAACCTGTCAGGTCTCGCTCGCATCGAATAGGAATTTGCTCTAGGTGCCCTATTCTGTCCGGCGAAAAAATCATCGGTGCGCCATGGAAACTGTCACGGTGCGCGCACATTTCACATTGGGGGTGACTTTAAGGGCATTGAAATCGCCGAGTGCGCGAATCGGCGGAGGACGATTCTGCCACGTGTTGCTGATTTGCCTGATGGATGCAGCGGGCTGACAGCGCAAGATTTGTTACAATGAGATGCTGGAATTGTCTTGAATGTGACAGTCGCGAATATGAATCCGTAATATAATGATTTCGCTGAAAAAATTTCGCACGGTGTTGGTTGAGGACGCGTATTCGGGGTAAGGAAAAAAACATGGCTGCGTATGCTGATTTGGAAATTACGTTGAATCGTTGGAACGCGGACACCTATCGCGTCGAGCTGCGTTACAGTCAGCCGGACAGCGATGTGGATATTCGGCTCGCACCAAACACGCCCGCGCTGGCAAAATTTGACGCGGTGCAATTGCAAATGCTCGCGCTCGACCCGAACGCGTATGGCACACTGCTCGGCGCGAATTTGTTTGGCGACGCGAATGTCAAGACCGCATTTGAACAAGCGCGCGCCAACGCGCAATCACAAGACGCGTCGCTGCGGCTGCGCTTGTTTATTGATTCCGCCGCGCCCGAATTGCACGCGCTCCGTTGGGAAACCTTGCGCGACCCGAATGATGGTTCGTCGCTTGTGACATCGGAACGAATTTTATTTACGCGTTATCTCGCGTCGCAAGACTATCGCCGCGTGCAACTCAAACCTCAATCCGATTTGCGCGCGCTGGTCTTTATCGCCAATCCGAAAAATCTCGCGGAATACTCGCTCGCGCCCGTTGATGTGAATGGGGAATTGGAACGCGCGAAAACTGCGTTGGGCAATATCGCAGTGACAACACTCGACGCGAATCAAAATGCAACTCTCAACGCGCTCACAGAAAAATTGCGCGATGACATTGACATTCTCTATCTCGTCGCGCACGGCGCAGTGATTGACGGCGAACCGCGCTTGTATTTGCAAGACGATGACGGCAATGTGAACGCGGTGAATGGTGGCGAACTCGTGACGCGCATCAGCGAATTGCAAAACGCGCCGCGTCTCGTCGTCCTCGCGTCGTGTCAAAGCGCGAACATGAGTACGCAAGACAACGGCGCGCTCGCGTCGCTCGGTCCGCGTCTCGCGGCGGCGGGCGTTTCGGCGGTGATTGCGATGCAGGGCAATATCTCGATGCAGACCGTCGCGCAATTCATGCCTGTCTTTTTCAAAGAGTTACAGCGCGATGGACAAATTGACCGCGCGATGGCAGTGGCGCGCGCGGCGGTACGCGAGAACGCGGATTCGTGGATGCCCGTTTTGTTTTTGAGACTCAAGAGTGGAAAAATTTGGTACGTTCCCGGCTTCGGCGGCGAAAAGAAAAGTTTTGAAAAATGGCCCGCGTTGCTCGACGCGATTCGCGGTGGACGCTGCACGCCCATCATCGGCGCGGGACTTGCGGAATCATTGCTTGGCTCGCGCCGCGAAATTGCCGCGCATTGGGCAGAAGAATTTCGTTTCCCGCTCGCGCCGTTCGCGCGCGAAGATTTGCCCGAAGTGGCGCAATATCTCGCGGTGAATCAATCGCCGATTTTTCCGCGCGAAGGATTGGGAAAATTTCTGCGCGCGCAAATGTGGCAGCGCTATGGTTCGCAGCTCGCGCCCGATTTGCAAAACGCAGACTTGCCGAAATTGATTTCTGCCGTCGGCGAAATGAATCGCAAGCGTGATGCAAGCGACGCGCACGCGGTCCTTGCAGCATTGCCATTCCCGATTTACATCACGACGAACGCCGACAATCTTTTGATTGACGCGTTAAAAGCGGCGGGCAAAGACCCGCAAGTGGAATTGTGCAAGTGGAACGAGGATATGGAGACCGATTCGATTTACAAACGCGAATCGGATTATCGTCCCGATGAAAAACGTCCGCTCGTCTATTGTTTGTTCGGGCAGTTCAGCGATTTGGATTCGATGGTGTTGACCGAAGACGATTATTTCGATTATCTCATCGGCGTCACGTCGAACAAGGATTTGATTCCCGGCGTCGTTCGGCGCGCGCTCGCGGATACCGCGCTACTCTTTCTCGGTTTTCAATTGGACGATTGGAATTTCCGCGTGTTGTATCGCAGCATCATGTCGCAGCAAGGCAGCAGTCGACGCAAAAAGTATTCGCACATCGCCGC
>JAKOPZ010000366.1 GCA_029778615.1 Chloroflexota bacterium
CTAAGGCGACTGCAAAGTCCCTTGACAAGGATATGTCATTTCGAACCCCTCAATCCTTCGGGGTAAACTCTGTGAGAAATCTCGTTTGTCACGAAAGGTTGAGATTTCTCGCATCCGCTCGAAATGACAATTGGCGCGACTTTGCAGTTGCCTTGCCGTTCTAACAAAATGATTTGACCCCGCAAAATCGTTGTGCTACACTCGCGAATGCAATCAATTGTCCCCGTAGCTCAGTGGATAGAGCAGCGGCCTCCGGAGCCGTGCGCGCAGGTTCAAGTCCTGTCGGGGACGTGGCACGCCAACAGGGAAACAAGGTAACAAGATACCGGTTTCCCTGTTCCCATCTATAGCCCAAACACATATGAACTATGCGGCGTGGCGCAAATATTTCGAACGCGTCATCACAGTTCCCGAAGCGCAAATCCCACTCGCCGAAGCGGCACTGATTCTTGCGAGCGACGAGTATTTGGATTTGGATGTTGGTTTGTATTTAGCGCGTCTGGAAGACATGGCACAACATGTTCGCGCGCGCGTCGCGTATTTCAGCGAACCGCGCGCCATTGTCGAAACGCTCAACGCATACTTGTTTGACGAACTCGGATTTCACGGGAATCGCACCGATTATTATGACCCGCGCAACAGCTATTTGAATGATGTGTTGGAGCGGCGCACGGGTTTGCCGATTACGCTTTCGGTGGTGGTGCTCGCCATCGCGCAGCGTTTGCAGATACCGATTTATGGCATCGGGCTGCCCGGACATTTTTGCGTCAAGTGGAGCGACTCGAACGAGGAAATCGTCTTTGACCCGTTCAACGGCGGCGAAATTTTGGACCGCCGCGCGGTCGAGGCACGCGTGCGCGAAACTGTGAATCCCTTGATTGCGTTTCAATCCGCATGGCTCGACGCGGTGGGCACGAAATATATTCTGACGCGGATGCTGCAAAATTTGAAATCCGTTTTTGTGCGCGCCGAAGAATTGGAACGCGCGTGGCGCGTGGTGGACAAATTGCTGCTGCTCGACCCGCGCGCGGGCGACGAAATCCGCGACTTTGGCTTGTTGTCATTGAAATTGGGCGCGCATCGTCAAGCGGCGATTTCATTGGAACAATATTTGCTCGCGCACAGCGACGCGGCGGATGCGGACTTGATGCGCGTGTACTTGCGGCGCGCGCTGGAAGAAATTGAACGCTTGAATTAGACGCACAAATTTTTCCAATGGACTCTGTTTACGCGACGGTCATTCAAAACGCGGGCTGGGCGGAAATTCCGCTCGGCATTTTGCGCATGGAAGGCGCGGACGCGCAAAAATGGCTGCACAAAATTGTGACTGCCGATATCGCGTCATTGCAAACGGGGCAGGGCGCGCGCAGTGCCTTGCTCGATGCCAAAGGACATTTTGTCGCCGCGTTTTCGATTTTGCGCGACGAGGATATTTTTGGCGCGTTCGTAGAGCCATCCGCGCGTGAAACGTTATTCAACGCGCTGCGCCGTTACATTATTCGCGATAAAGTGATATTGCGTGATGTCACGGATTTGTGGACGTGCGTTTCGGTCATCGGTCCCGACGCGGCGGCGCGTCTCGAACATCTTTTTGGCGTGTGCGTTCCCGACGGAGCGTACAACTGGGTGTGGGGCAAGTTGGACGAACACGCTGCGCGCATCGTGCACAGCATTCGCGCGCGCGTTCCTTCGTACGATGTAATGATGCCGCTGGCGGGTATCGGCACCCTGCGCGCGGCGCTGCAAGACCTTGCTGCAATTCCCGAACCGATTTTGGAAACACTGCGCGTCGAAGCGGGCTTGCCGCGCTGGGGCATTGATTTTGACGAATCGACGCTCGCGCTGGAAATTCCTGACGTGATGCAAATTCGTGTGGACCAAGGATGTTATGTTGGACAAGAAGTGGTCGCGCGCATTGTGCATCGCGGGCATGTCAATCGGCACTTGCGCGGATTGAAAATGGAAAGTGGCGTTTTGCCTGCGCGCGGCGAGGCGATTCATCTTAACGGCGCGGAAGTGGGACAGGTCACGTCGGCACTGAATTCACCGCTGTTCGGCGGCATCGCGCTCGGCTATGTGCGGCGTGAGGTGGAATTGGGCGCGGCTGTAAAAATCAATGACGCGCACGCGCACGTGGTCGAACTCCCCTTTGAACCTTGACCTATGGCGATTTTTCTCACGGAAACGGATGTTGAAAAATTATTGACGATGGACGACGCGCTGCGCTGTGTCGAGGACGCGCTGCGCGATTTCGGCAACGGCGACGCGCAAAATCGCCCGCGTCAGCGCGTGCGTACTCCAAACGGCGTAATGCACTTGATGCCCGGTGCGTGGTTCACGCGCGGTTTCATGGGTTTCAAGGCGTACGCGTCGTTTCGCGGCGGCACGCGTTTTTATTTTCACTTGTACGATGCGAATACGGGTGAGTATCGCGCCATCATGCAAGCGAACCGATTGGGACAAATGCGGACCGGCGCGGCGTCGGGTGTGGCGACAAAATTCCTCGCGCGGCGCGATGCCAAAACAGTTGGCATCATCGGAACGGGCTGGCAAGCCGAAACGCAGCTGCAAGCCGTCTGCGCCGTGCGCGCGTTCGAGCGGATAAAATGTTTTTCGCGTGACGAGACGCGCCGAAAAAATTTCGCGGAGAAAATGATGACGCTGCTGAACGTGCGCGTGGACGCGGTGGATTCGGCGCGCGACGCGATTGTCGAGAGCGATGTAGTGATTGCTATCACCACCGCCGCGCAGCCCGTCGTCAACGGCGAATGGCTGCACGCGGGCGCGCATGTGAACGCAGCGGGCGGCAATTGGGCGGCGCGGCGCGAAGTGGATACGGAAACGGTAAAACGCGCGCACGCGCGGTTTGCCGATTCGGTGGAACAGGCAAAATTCGAAGCAGGTGATTTGATTCAAGCCGTTCACGAGAACGTGATGGGTTGGCATCAAGTACAAGAATTGTCTGCATTGGTGAGTGGGCGCGCAGTGGGACGCGCAGGCGACGACGACATTACTTTATTCAAATCGTGCGGCATCGCACTCGAAGATGTTGCCGTTGGCGCGCTGGTGTACGAACGCGCGCGCCAAGAAAAAATCGGGGTTGAACTGCCGCTATGAAGATTGTTGTTTGTATCAAGCAAGTTCCGTACATTGACCATTTGAAATTCGACCACGACACCAAGCGCGTGATACGCGAAGGCGTGGAATCGGAAATCAATCCGTTCGACAAACGCGCGCTTACGCACGCGGTGGAATTGAAAAAACAGTTTGGCGCGGAAACGATTGTGGTGACGATGGGTCCCCCGCAAGCTGAGAGCGCGTTACGCGAAGCATTGGCGATGGGCGTGGACCGCGCGGTGCATTTGCTCGGACGCGAATTTGCGGGCGCGGATACGTTGGCAACCGCGCGCGCATTAGCCAACGCGATTCGGCAAATCGGCTTTGATTTGGTGTTGTGCGGAAAATACGCGACGGACGCGGAAACCGCCCAAGTGCCGCCGATGCTCGCGGAATTTTTGAACATTCCACAAATTACCGGCGTGACGAAAATTGAGTGGGATGGAAACCAATTCACGGCGACGCGCGAGATGGACGACGGATTTGAAACATGGCGCGGCGAATTGCCCGCGCTGCTCACGGCGTCGGAACGTTTATGCAAACCCCTGCGCGCGACGCCGCAAGATTTGGAACGCGTTGCGGGCATGCCGATTGAAATTCTTGCCCCCGCGCAATTGGGCGATGTTTCGGAGTTTGGTCTGCAAGGTTCGCCCACGTGGGTCGAAGCCATCGAATCTATTGAGCCCAAACGCAAGAAAATCATTCGACAGGCGAGTGATGGCATTGCACAAGTTGTGCGCGAGACGTTGGACGATTTGAAACGCGAAGGGTTAGGTGGAGACTGGAGACAAGAGACACATGAGAAGATTTCGGTCGGCGCGGGGCGCGACAATCCGGCAAAATCGTTTTGGGTTGTCGCAGAAATTATCGAAAACGAAATTCGTCCTGTAACGTTTGAATTGTTGGGACGCGCCGTCCAGCTCGCGCAAGCAAGCGAGGGTGAAGTAGCGGCGTTGGTCATCGGCGCCAACGTAAAACGCTTTGCCGAAACGTTGTCCGCTCACGGCGCGGACAAAATTTATTTTGCCGAACATACTGCGCTCGCGCAGTACGCGACGGAACCCTTTGCGCGCATCGTCGCCGACGCGTTGTCGCAGCACAAACCGTTCGCGGTCCTCCTTCCCTCTACCGCAAACGGGCGCGACCTCGCGCCGCGCGTCGCCGCAAAATTGAACATTGGCTTGACGGGCGACGTGTTGAATGTGACGCTCGACGGGCAAGGACGACTTGTGCAGTACAAGCCCGCGTTCGGCGGGAACGTGGTCGCGCCCATTCTTTCCAAAACAACACCGGTGATGGCAACGGTGCGCCCCGGCATGTTGGAACCCGCGCAGCCAAATGCAGAGCGTCGCGCGCGCGGATTGGATTTGCCCGTAAAGGATGTTTCGAGTCGCGTAGAATTTGTGAGCAGCGAACGAACCACTGACGAAGGCGTACATCTTGACGACGCGGAAATCATCATTGGCGTTGGCACGGGAGTGGGGGGCGCGGAAAATTTGCCGCAAGTCCAGGAATTGTGCCGTGCCTTGGACGCCCACATTGGCGCGACGCGCAAAGTGGTGGACCAGGGGTGGCTGCCGCGTCAATTGCAAATCGGTCTGACGGGACGTTCCATTGCGCCGCATTTGTATATTGCGCTCGGCGTGCGCGGCGCGTTCAATCACACGGTTGGCATTCAACGCGCAGGGACCATTCTTGCCATCAACAACAATCCCGACGCGGATATTTTCAAGCAGTGCGATTATGGAATTGTGGGAGATTGGCGCGAGGTGGTGGAGGAGATGGTAAAGCAGGTGGGACAAGCGTCCCTCTAATCTGCAAAGGAAACAAACATGACACGCATTGTAAAATCCGACGAAAGAGTGGCTGTGGAATTGACGGTAAATGGTGAACGCGAACGCGTTTATATCGAGCCGACGCGTTTTTTGGCAGAGGTGCTGCGTCACGATTTGGCGCTGACCGGATTAAAAGTTTCGTGCGGCATGGCGAACTGCGGCGCGTGCACCGTGCTCGTAGATGGAATGCCGGTGTATTCGTGCATCACGCTCGCGCTAGATTGCGAAGGTCGTTCCATCACGACGATTGAAGGATTGTCGCAAGGGAACGACCTGCATCCGGTGCAGCGCGCGTTCATCGAACATGACGCGTTTCAATGCGGCTTTTGCACGTCGGGACAAATTCTCTCAATGACTGCGCTGTTGGAAAAAAATCCGACGCCGGACGAAGGCGAATTGCGTCACAACATGTCCGGAAATCTATGCCGCTGCGGCGCGTATGTGAAAATTTTGCAAGCGGGAATGAGTCTCTCAGGAGCGGAGCGTGGAGAATGAATCGTCAAGCGTAACGCGTCAAACGTCAATCTCCAATCTCTAGTCTCCAATCTCCAAACATGCCAAAACTTGTCAAAACCAAAGTCGAAAATGAAGGACGCGTCACCGAAGAATTCACATGGGTTGAAACGCCCAAAACCACTGTGTGGGATGTGGAAGAAGAATTGCGCGTGGTCGGCAAACCGATTGCGCGCGTGGACGGCGTGGAACGCGCGACCGGCGCGGCAAAGTATACAACCGACATTCAACTCCCGCGCATGGTACACGGGAAATTTTTACGCAGTCCGCATCCGCACGCACGCATTGTGAGCATTGACGCGTCGGAAGCGGAACAAATGCCGGGCGTGCGCGCGGTGCTGCATGCATTCAATCTTGCATCGAACCGCTTTTCGAGCACGCGCGATTTTTTTCAAAATCCCGTGCGTTTCGTCGGCGACGAAGTCGCGGCAGTCTTTGCCGACTCGGATAACCTTGCGCGCGCGGCGTTGAAAACAATTCGCGTCGAGTACGAATTGTTGCCCTATGTTCTCGATGCCGAAAGCGCGGCGCAAGAAAATGCGCCGCAGGTGACGCCGAACGGAAATTTGTTGGACGGCAAACCATCCACGTATACACGCGGCGACATTGAAAAGGGATTCGCCCAAGCCGATGTGATTGTCGAAGGCGTGTTCACAACCAACGCGCAAATTCACAGCTCGCTCGAAACTCACGCGTGCGCGGTGGATTGGGATGGCAAGATGCTCACGGTTTGGGAGTCCACGCAAGATGTGGAAGGCATCAAAGACCGTGTGGCGCGTCATTTGAAATTGGACAAGACCCGCGTGCGCGTGATTGCTTCGTATATCGGCGGCGCGTTCGGCGCAAAATTTGGTGCGGGCAAATACACGCTGCTCGCCGCGCAGACGGCGTACCAATTGAAACGCCCCGTACGTTTTGTGTTGGACCGACGCGGCGAACAAATTGCGGCGGGGCAACGTTCGCCGACCAAGCAATATCTAAAACTGGGCGCGAAAAAAGATGGCACGCTCACCGCGCTGGAAATGACTCATTACACCAACGTCGGCGCGTACGCCACCTGGTCGCCGTTTGTCGAAGGACCGGCGCGCGAACTGTACGCGTGCCCCAATTTACAGACCACCGGTTACACGGTGTTCACGCACAGTTTTCCATTCGCCGCGTTTCGCGCGCCGGGATTTGTCGAAGGCACGTTCGCGCTCGAATCCATGATGGATGAACTCGCGCACAAACTGCAAATGGACCCGCTCGAACTGCGAATGAAAAATTATTCGAGCGTGCATCCCGAAAGCGGCAAACCGTTCACGTCGAATGGATTGTTGGACGCGTTTCAAGAAGGCGCGCGGGCGATTGACTGGGAAACCAAAAAACGCCGCAAACAGGAGGATGGAATAGTCCGGCGCGGCGTTGGCATGGCGAGTCAAATTTGGTACGGCGCGGGCGCGCCGCCTGCGTACGCGATGATTCGCGTGAATCACGACGCGAGCGCGACGGTGCTGACCGCCTCGCAAGATTTGGGCACGGGGACGAAAACCATTTTGTGTCAGATTGCGGCAGAAGAATTGGGCTTGCCGTTCGAGCGCATCGGCGTTGAAATTGCGGATACGCAAATGGGTCCGTTCGCGGGCGCGTCGGGTGGAAGCATGACCGCCGCGTCGGTGGGTCCTGCTGTGCGCGAAGCGGCTGCCGACGCGCGCGAACAATTGAGACACATTGCGGCGACGTTTCTCAAGAAACGCGTCAAAGACGTACGGATTGAAAATGGCATCGCCAAAGCGCGCGGCGTGGAAAAACCGCTCGCGGAAATTTTTCGCGAATTGGATAATCTCCAAGTGGTTGGACACGGCTCGCGCTATCCGAATCCGAGTGCGTACGAAATTCGCACGTTCGGCGCGCAGTTTGTCGAGGTCGCCGTGGATGTAGAAACGGGCGAAATTCGCGTGGAACGCGTCGTCGCCTCACACGATTCGGGACGCATTCTGAATCCGCTCACCGTTTCGAGTCAGGTGGAGGGGGGGGTGTTGCAAGGGATAGGTTTTGCGCTGCTCGAAGGGCGCGTCGTGGACGCGAGCGGGGTTGCGTTGAATGCGAATTTGGAAGCGTATCACGTGCCGACGATTGCGGACGCGCCAAAAATTGAAACGCACATGATTGACCGCGCGGATGTTTTGGCGAACAATCTCGGCGTCAAAGGCGTAGGCGAGCCGCCGATTATTCCAACGGCGGCAGCAATTGCCAACGCGATTTATGACGCGATTGGTGTACGTTTTTATGACGCGCCAATTACGCGCGATAAGGTTTTGGACGCGTTGGAAAGAATGGAGATTGGGGCTTAGAGATTGGAGATTGGACGAGAAACGTCAGCCGTAGTGACGAGTTCATTCGTTCCCAAGACGTAGTAACGAATTCATTCGTTCTATCCGGCAGCATAGTAGAAAGAGAATCGAGATGAACTTTGACATCGCATTCCCACAAACGTTTGATGAAGCAATCTCTGCAAATGAAAACGGCGCGCGGTGGTTCGCGGGCGGGACCGATTTGATTCCGCTGCTCAAGAGCGATTTCGTACACACAACGCGTTTGGTGAATTTGAAACGGGTGGACGAACTGCGCGGCGTCGTCGAAACGAACGACAGTGTACGCATCGGCGCGCTGACGACGCTCGCCGAACTTGCCGGGCACGAATTGATTCGCGCAAAATACCGCGCGCTCGCGCAAGCGTGCGACCTTGCCGCATCGCCGCAGATTCGCAACATGGGAACGCTGGGCGGCAACTTGAATCAAGCTTCGCGCTGTCCGTACTATCGGAATAATTTTCCTTGTTATCTACACGGCGGCGACAAATGTTTCATGCGCGATGGTGAGAATCGTGAGGCGGCGGTGATTGGCTATCACGATTGCGTGCATGTTCATCCGTCAGACCCCGCGAACGCGTTGGTTGCGCTCGACGCGCAGATTGTCGTGCGCGGTAGGGAAGGGGAACGCACAATCGCCGCGCAAGAATTTTTCCGCGCGCCCGACGCGAACGATACGCGCATGAATGTTTTGAACGCGGATGAAATGATTACGGAAATTATTTTGCCCAATGACTCTGAAAATACGCGCAGCGTGTATGTGAAAGCGATGGACAGGGCAGTGTGGACGTTTGCGCTGGCGAGTGTGGCGGTGAAATTGGAGATTAGAGAGCGAAGCGCAGGCGATTCGACGAGACTGGAGACTGCGTGCGTTGTGTTTGGCGGCGTTGCGCCGATTCCGTATCGCGAGCTTCGCGTAGAGAAAATGCTATCGGGGAAAGAATGGAATAAAGATTTGGTTACACAAGGCAAATTTGCGGTGTTGCAAGATGCAGAGCCGCTCGCGCACAATGCGTACAAAATTCGTTTGGCGCGCGGTTTATTGAAACGCGCACTGCGCGAATGTTTGGAAAACGCGTGATGTAATGAAATCATGTGGAGGACAAGCGAATGGGGCGCAAGGTGATATGCCCGGCGGGACAGTGGACAACAATCTTTGACCACATGTTTGTGCAGTTGCCACGCACGTGGACGGTCTCGTTTGCTGCAAAAGATGGCGGCGCAGTTGCTGGCGAGATCCAAGAGAAACGGTCATCCTGGATTATTCCGAATCCGCCGACAATACTGCCATTGGAATCCACTATGAACTTTCGGCGCGGTTGGTGGAACACGTTCTACTCGGTGCGCGTCAAGCCCACGCGTGATGTCATCGCACAGATAGGATAGCGCTCGGCACGATCGCTCTGAAGATGATTGGAAGATGGGTGACGTAACCCAAATTGTTTTCGAAACGCATTCGATAAGTGAGGACAATGTGAACGCGGCATCGCGTCAGGATGGAACCAAAGTCGGTTGTCAGAACGCGGAAAATTGTTGGCGCGCGAATTGGGCAAGCGGCGACGCGATGACAAGATTGATGTAGTATTCACTTCGGATTTGGAAAGGGCAGTCGAGACGGCGCGCATTGCATTTGAAAATTCAAGCGCGCCGATTTTTTTTCGATTGGCGTTTGCGCGAATGTAATTATGGCGTGTTGAATGGGCAACCTGCGACAATTGTTCATGGTGAACGAAAAAAATATCTCGATGCTCCGTATCCAAACGGCGAAAGTTGGTGTCAAGCCGTTGCGCGTATGAATCGCTTTTTGGGTGATTTGGAATTGTTGCAAACTCACTCGCGCATTTTGATTATTGGACATGTGGCGACGCGGTGGGCTTGCGAGCATTATTTGAATGGAGTCGCGTTGGAGGAGTTGGTGAAAGCGGAGTTTGTGTGGCGCGAAGGTTGGGAGTATTTGATGGAGAGAGAAAGAACCAGGGAAAAAATTGTTTGACGATGTAGAACTTTTGGCGCTATACTTGATTTTCAGATGTGGGATGTCAGACAGAAAGATTCCACATCATCCCTCGTCGCGGATATTGTATGGAAATTTTCTGCACTCAGATTGGTAGCAGGCAGTTATGAGTAGCGCGGCTAAAAGCGTATTTGCGTGGGCGATTTATATGTTGGTGATGGGCACAACATTCCTGCTCATCCCAAATATGGCATTGCCCGTCTTTGGCTTTCCACCTACCAACGAGATTTGGATTCGGGTGGTAGCCGTGTTGTCCATCGCCTTGGGTTACTTTTATATCCAGGCAGCGCGACATGAACTAATACAATTGTTCAGATGGAAAGTGTATGCTCAAATATTCGGGGGTCATTTGCTTTGTCATGTTTGTAATTCTGCAATTGGCTCCGCTCTCGCTATTGCTCCTTGCGGTTGCCGATCTATTGGCTGCTTTATGGACTGGGCTTGCTCTTCGCAGTCGTCCGGTCGTACATCATGCCCAAGTCTAAAGCGATGAGTCAAATCCCTTTCAAGAACACTCCATGAGCAGCCATCGTTTGGCTGCTTGTCTTTTTTCAAATCGCGCGAAATGATACATTCAGAGTAGCGAACACCTGTTCGGATATGGTATATGTCTCATGCTGACGACAAACGAGCGCAGCGAAAATTATTGCGAGCGCATGGACGCGGTAAAAAAATATATTCGCAATCACACGGACGAGCCGTTGAATCGGCGCGTGCTGGCACACATCGCGGGGTTTTCGGTCCCGCATCTGCATCGTGTTTTTGCGGCGACGCAAGGCGAGAGCATCGCAAGTTATGTACGGCGTGTGCGATTGAAGCGCGCGGCGCAGAAATTGCGAATGGGTGCTGTGGACATCAACGAAGTCGCGCTCGCGGCAGGGTATAACACACACGCGGCATTTGGCAAAGCATTCAAGCAGCAATACGGTTTATCGCCAAGCGAATTTCGCGTGCTCGGTTGCAGTCGCGCCACACAACTCTTGAGAGAGTAGGACAAATTTGTAATCTGTATGGTGAGAGGGACAAATTACAAATTTGTCCTACGTGTTGAGACAAATTTGTAATTTGTCCTATGTGTTGAGGAGAGAATAAATGGGTATCCGAATCAAGCTGGAAAGTGTATCCATCGGCGATTACGACAAGGCGTTGGATTTTTACACCAACAAGTTGGGGTTTGTGAAAAAGCATGATATTCCGCTTGGGGAGGGTGCGCGTTGGCTGACGGTGGTTTCGCCGCAAGAACCAAACGGCACGGAACTCTTGCTTGAGCCGAATGCGGAATATCCCGCGATGAAGGCTTTGAAAGAATCACTCGTCAAAGACGGTATTCCGTTCACTGCGTTTCAAGTGGATGACGTTCACGCGGAGTACGAGCGCTTGAAAAATCTCGGCGTTGAATTTACGATGGAGCCGACGAATATGGGACCGACGACGGTGGCAGTGTTGGATGATACGTGCGGGAATTTGATACAAATTTATCAAATGAACGCTTGAGTGCGGATTGGATTTTTGGTCGGCTCGGATTTTCAACGCGAATCTTGCGAATCGAGACGAATCTACGCGAAAGGGTTGATTCTTTTGTATTCGTGTAGATTCGTTTTTATTCGTGCAGATTCGCGTTTACAGTCCCTGTCGAAAATTATTCCACCTGTTTTCTCGAATCGCCGCGCGCACATCGCGCATGAACGTCAACATGAAATGCAAATTGTGAATCGTCGCCAGGCGATAGTACGACAATTCTTTCGCGCGATGCAGATGGTGTAAATAGGCGCGCGAATAATTTTTGCACGTAAGACATTCACACGTCGAATCAATCGGCGCGGTGTCCAACGCATAACGCGCGTTAGCAATCGTCAGCCGATTATTTTTTATTTCGTCACGCTGCGCGATTGCGCGCGAAACGAGTAATGCGCCGTTGCGCGCCCAACGCGTTGGCGCGGCACAATCAAACAAATCAATTCCGCGCTCGACGCCGTTGACAATATCTTCAAGTTCGCCGATGCCGAGCAGGTGACGCGGTTTTCCATCGGGCAAAAGAGGAATCGTCCACTCTAAAATCGCGTGCATATCATTTTTACTTTTGCCGAGCGAACCGCCGATTGCGAGTCCATCGAACGGCAGCCCCCCAATCACGCGCGCGGATTCCTCGCGCAAATCGCGATACGCGCCGCCTTGCACAATTCCGAATAAATTTTGATACTCGCGTTTTGTTTGCGCGTGTTGTGCGAGGCAGCGTTCCGCCCAATGATGCGTGCGCCCCAATGCCTCGCGTGTGTACTCGTACGTGTCGAGCGGCGACGTACATTCATCGAACGCGAGAATAAAGTCCGCGCCGAGTTGGTGTTGGATTTCGATGGAACGTTCCGGTGTGAGCCGAATGATGGAACCGTCGAGATGCGAATTGAATGTCACGCCGTCGTCGTCAATTTTGTTGAGCGGAGTTCTGTCGCCTTTTATTTCGACATCGTCGCGCGCTTCATCGGGAAAAATGTCCGCGATTTTTCCAACGCCATCGCGAATCGCCGCGCCGAGCGAAAAAACTTGAAAGCCCCCACTGTCGGTTGAAATCGGACGCTGCCAATTCATGAACGCGTGCAAGCCGCCGAGCTGCGCGATTTGTTCCGCGCCGGGACGGAGCGCGAGATGGTACGTGTTGCAAATAATCAATTGCGCGTCGAGGTCGTATAAATCTTGCGCGGTCAAACCCTTTACGCTCGCTTGCGTGGCAACGGGCATGAACGCGGGCGTTTCAATGTCGCCGTGCGCGGTGTGAATGACGCCGACACGCGCGCGGCTGTTCGGGGCGCGGTGATGAATATCAAATGCAAGAGTCATGTGGTTGATTGTACGAAATCTCGGCAAAAATCAAACCTCCGATACGTTTCAATATCGGAGGTTTGATTTTTCAATAATAAATCGTTCGGACTCGATGATACGGCTTCATGCCTTTGATGTCTCCTTGACTGCTCTCCCAAAGGAACCAGTCCATTTGCAGACTGTTTAATTCGCGTCCATGTTGCGCGAGCGCGTGGCGCAAGAATTCGACCGCCCAAATCATGCTCGCGCGAATTTCGATTTCTTCCTCGCTGTCTTTCTCCAATGTTTTCTTGCCATCTACGCGACGTGCGAGCACGGGCGCGTAATGCAGAATTTCCCACGCGCGCAAAATTTGCGGGAGTTTGTAATCGGCGAACGCGGTGAGGTCATGGAGGTTTTTGAACGCGCCCCATTTTTCGCCATTGAACGAGCCGTACAAGTCGCCGACGAGAATCTGCGCGCGTTTGAAAAAATTCACCGCGCGATTTTTATAGAGCGTTGTGTCATTGAACGACGAAATGTTTTCGGCGACGAGGCGCGCGAGGCGTGTCGCATCGCCATTCGCAGATTCGACCAGCCGCGCCGCGCTTCCATCGAACCGGTCACGCAGCACGCGTCCCAATTCCTGTGTGTTGCGCCAGCGTTCCACGAACAACGGAATCTCTACATTGCCGCGTAGTACGCGCGCGAGGTATTCGGGGGAAACGGTTGCGAGAAAATTCGCCTCGAGAAAATTTGGGTCACGCTGCGCGGCGTGTTTGAGCGATGCCGCTAACGCCCAGTAGCCATCTACATCGCCTTGAATGTGATTCACGCGCCATTTCGGTTCGCCCCAAAAGCAAAAGTTGAGCGCGTCGAGCAAGAAAATGTATGTGACAGTTTTTTCCGTGCCGTCAAAAAAATGATGTTCGTAATTCCACGCGGGAACAGGAACGGCGCGCCGCGCCAGCACCCGCGCGACGGTCTCGACGCGCGCCAGATTCAGCGAGACGAATCCCGCGCGTTGAATAACATACGCGGTTGTTGCGAGAACGCCCAGCGGGTCAGCATGTTCCGTGAGCAGCTTGGAAATTTTGCGAGACAGATTTGGATTCGTCATTGCCGCGATTATAGCACGAGACAAAAATGCCCGACGTGCGTCGGGCATTTTTATTTTTGGCAGGTATTGTAATCGCGTCCGAGATTGACAACAATGTCAACGGCTGCGGTCTGGTTTGTCGCGTTGACAATGCTCGTCGCCGGGTCGAGACGCAAAAGGGAAGCGAGCCGCTGTGCCGTAGCGGGTTTATTTTGATACAGCGTAATCGTGCTCTTGGGCGCGAGGGGAATCGAATTGTCTCCGAGCTGCGCATTCACGCCTTGCCGTTTCAGCGCGGTCTGCGCGATTTTTGCCGCGTCAGAATTGCCGCTGACAATTTGAATTGTCGCTTGTTCGGAATCAAAATTGTCGAGGGTGTCGCCAAAGGGCGCAAAGAATTCGACCAGTGCAGAATGAATTTTTTCGGCGTTCGGGAGCAAGACCATCGCGCCTTCGGGGGTGGTGTAAGGAATCGTTGTGCGGTTATCAATCGCGCGCGATTTGATTTTGTCCATTTTGAGTTGTGTGCCGATATAGGCGAGCGCTGCCAATTCGGTCGGACTCAGATCGGTTTGAATCGAGCCGCTCATTTCTTGAAAGAGCTGGGGCCATTTGGGCAAGAGATTCAAGGAAGTGGCTTTGTCCCACATGGCGAGAATGACCTGGCGCTGACGCCGCCCGCGGTCATAGTCGTTCGTGGTGTAACGCGAACGCGCGTAACGGAGCGCGGTCACACCATCCATCGTCTGCATTCCGGGTTGAAAATTCAACGTCGCGTGTCCGTAATCGTCGTAAAAGTCTTGTTCGTACAGCGGACAATCTACGGCTATATCAACCCCGCCCAAAAGGTCAATCGCTTGACGGAACGCGTCGAAACCGCCGCGCACGTAATAATGCACGCGGATGCCCAAATTTTGTTCGATGGTTGTTTTAATGAGATTGGGACCGCCTCCGGGATAGTGATAGTACTCGCCATAGAAATCGGCGGTGTTGATGCGCTGTTTGCCGATGCTCGGAATGTTGACGTACAAATCGCGGGGAATGGTCAACATGCCGACCGTCTTTTCAGATTGGTTAATTGTCAACAGAATAATCGTGTCGGTGCG
Source organism: Chloroflexota bacterium (assembly GCA_029778615.1). Lineage (GTDB taxonomy): Bacteria > Chloroflexota > Anaerolineae > UBA4142 > SHND01 > SHND01. The sequence continues at coordinate 14,832 of JAKOPZ010000366.1, forward strand.
CCAATTGCTTTGCCCGGGGCGTTGGTCAGTGCCGAGCAAAAGAATGTTGATGTTGGTGGGCGGCACCAATCCGTTATCGCGTACGAGCTCCGGCTTGGCGGGTGGGGCAGCAACGGCAACTTGCGCGACGGGCGTAACAGGAATGGGTGTTTCAAGCGGGACAACTGTTTTGATGGGCGCGGAGATGGATGGAGCCGGCTGCCCGAATGGTGTCGGTGTGGGCAGCATGATGGAAATGAACGGCGCATTGTTGCCAAACGCTGAATCGTTTGCGGCAAGTGTGGTCGCATTGGATGGGAAAAAATACGCATAGACGACCAACGCGGCGACGACGCCATAGACGACGAGGTTTGCGACGATTAAACGTTTTAATAGCAAAGCGTTCACGGGAAAGAAACCGCGCAGGTGGGCACACGCGAATTTGGCGCCAACCTACGCGGTTGTTTTTTTAGAGCGGGCGCGCGGCGAGGCGTTTGATTTTGTCGCCCGCATCTTGCCAGGTAATGGTGGAGAGTCCGAGTTTTTGCCGCAGGGTTTCGTCGCGCATTCCCGACGTAGCGTCGCGCACGGCGCTTGTCCAACGCAAGACTTCGAACGAAACTTTACCGTCGAGACCGGCGAGGCGCGCCACATCCGCGAGCACATATTCGAGATTGCGCGCGGTGCATTCAAAGACGCGTTCGAGCGGCTGGTATTGGTCCACATACTGCTGAAACGTTGCCGGGAAATCGGGCGGTAAACGCAGCTTGCGTTCCTTGTGCCAACGGCGCGGGTCATCATAGCGAATCATGACGAACGGCTGGTCGGGATAGGTCAAGTCCATGTCGCTCAAACGGATTGCCATCGCTTCGCTTTTTTTGATGCCTGTGGTGAGAAGGAGACTGACGAGGAGATGCGGGCGCGCGTCGGCTTTGGGCGCGGTCAACAATTCGCGCGTGGTCTGTAGTAAGCGCTGCACCTGCGACGTGTTCAAAATTTCGGGGAGCGGAACGATAACCGGTTGATGCGCGACGGACGCGGCGGGGTCTTGTTCCGTCACACCTTGTTCAAACAAATAGTTGAAAAAAACTTTGATAGAGGTGAGACGCCGTTGGTACGATTTCATGCTGCAGGGCACGCCGCGCTGGTACCGCAAATAGTGCATGAAATTTTGAATGTCTTGCGAAGTCACATCGGCAGCGGCTTTGTTGGAGCCAATATATTTTCGAAAGATGTTGAGGTCACCGCCAAATGCTTTGATGGTGTTTTCCGAAAAGCCCTGCTCGCGCATGTGTTGATGAAATGCGGTAATCGCGGCAGTAATGGAGGATGTGATATCCAGGAGCTGCGGCGCGTAGGCAATGGGCAAGAGCTCGCCGTTGCGTGGTTTGTTGGTTCGGAAAAGAGTGAGTTGGACAGGATTCATAGTGCTCCTCGCGAAACATTCGAATTCAGCAGGCGTAAGGCGGCGAGTGATTCTAAATTTCTGGTGTTGTAGGTGACGAGTGTCAAACCATGATGCAGCGCTGTGGCGGCGATGACCGCTTCCGCATAAGTGAGAGGCGCTTCGGTTTCGCCGCGCAGTTTCAATAATTCTGCAGCGCGTCGCGCGATTTCGTCGTTGACTGGATGAGTAATAAAGGGCGTCAAAAAATCCTGCGTTTGTTTTTGGTCATTTGGTTGGGTCAGCAGCCAAATCTCCAGATGCGACCAAACGGACGTGTGCAGGTCACCTTGCTCCGTGAGCTCTTGCGCAAAGGTCAACGTTTCCGCCACCCCGCGCAAACAGCGAATCAACACATCGGTATCGAGTAAATAATCACTCACGCTGCGCCTTCCGCCGTGATGCCATCGGGGCTTGCACACGCGCGGGGGCGTAGGTACTGGACGCGCGCAGCTTTGCCACAAAAGAATCAATTGCCATGCCGTCCGGGAGATAGGCATACTCTTCCGTACGCCATGCCGGGGTATGTTCCAACGTCTCGAATTGCGCGGCGAGTTTCAACCGCCGCAGCTCGCGCGCAGTTGCGCGCGCAATGACTTCACTGCGCCGTTTGGCGGGCACGAGCCGCCGCAAGTCGTCCAGCACAGGACGGGGGAAATTGACGTTGATTCGTTCCAGCGAAGGTGTACTCATAAAGCTCTATTAAAAGTATATTTATTTTACACCGAGAAATAGCACAGTCAATAGCACAAATGTTTGTATTTATAATTATGTATACAAATAAATTGACAATATCTGATAAAATTAGAGTAGATTAGAGAGATTTTATGAGATTTAAGGAGAATCGAAATTGGCAGATGAAAATGAATGGCTGGCGTTGCACCAAGCGAGCGCAAAATTGGGCGTTTCACCGCTCACTCTGCGGACGTGGGCAGACGCCGGGCATATCGAATCGTATCGCACGCCGGGGGGACATCGGCGCTTTCGCGTGAGTGCGGGGCAGTCGCCGTTTGAAAAAACCAAACCCGTCGGGACTGCGCGCGGACGCGTGTTGGAGCACAGCGCGCTCGGACATCTGAAACTGCTGTCCGAAGAAACAGAGGCGGTGTCGCTTCCGACCGCCGCGCGCAAGGAAGAACGCGAGCTGGAACGGCGAATGATCCGCCTCGCTGTCGGCGCGATTCAAAAGGAGAGCGCGCTGGCGAATCACGCCATCAACGAGCTAGCGGAGGCGTTTGCGAAATGGATTTGGCGCAACAACATCCGTCTTGCGTTCGCCTTTTCGATGCTGGCAACTCTGCGGCGTGCCGTGCAAGCAAGTGTGGTTGAGTTTGCGTTTGGTTTGGGCGAGCCCGACGCGGACGAATTGAATTTGTGGCTGTGCCGCGTGAGTGAGATAATTGACCGCGTTTGGATTGGAGTGTTGGAGCAAAATCCAAAACCCGGCGACGCATGAATCACGCGTCGTGAGTTGCGGTTCGAGCCGGTCAAGCTTGAGGAGCTGTGTATGGGGTCATTTCTCTTTGTCGTTTCTTTCGCGAGTGCGTTGATTCTCGCGTTTCTCACGTACGATTTGTACCGACGTTATCAACACTACAAAGGGGGTCATCGTCATTTACTTTTTTGGGCGATTGGTTTGGGCATGTTCGGCATTGCCAGTTTGTGTGACGGCATTCTCGATTTAACCTGGAGTGAACTCGCGTTCATCGGCTGGTACTTGTTTGGCGCGGTCTTGAACGCAGCATGGATTGGGCAAGGCACGCTCTTTTTGCTCGTGCGCAAGCGGTGGGTGTTTGCAACAGCAATCATTTTGGCAATGCTCAGCATTGTGACGTTTGTGATTTTGCTGTCCACGCCACTAAATGCGACCGCGTATGAATCCGGCACGCCCATTGCGGCGCAGTATCAGGACATTCTCCCAAAAGATGCGATTGTGCGCAGAGCGACGCCCATTTTCAATATTTATGGCACCATCACGCTCGTCGGCGGCGCGTTGTATTCGGGCTATTTATTTTATCGCAAAAAGATTTTGCCGAACCGCGTGCTGGGAAATGTTTTCATCGCGGCGGGCGCATTGGCTGTCGCGGGCGCGGGAGTTTTGAATCGGTACGGCTTGGGTCAGTTTCATTCGTTCGCACAGTTGACGTTTGCGGTCTTGATGTATTATGGATTCGTTCTGGCAAGCAAACCGGCTGCCGTGCAGGAGAGCGAGTCACCGCCGCAAGCTGCACCGCTCATCTCGAAATAAAAAAACGCGCAGTGGAGATTCCACTGCGCGTTTCGGTTTACGCCAATTACCTTTGCGCGTATTTGTGTTGCACGCGCAGACACATTCCCACCACCGTTTTCAGTCCCGCCGCTTCCGCCATCTCAGCCGCCTCATAGTTCTCTGCCCCCGGCTGCATCCACACCAGCTTGGCTCCTTTGGCAATCGCTTGCTGCACGACTTCGGGGACAAATTGGGGACGCCGAAAAATGTCCACAATATCAATCGGCATCGGCACGGACAACAAATCGGGATACGCGCGCTCGCCCAACACCTCGATTTCATTCGGATTGATTGGAACAATGCGATAGCCGTTCTGTTGTAAATAATCGGCTACGTCATACGAGGGACGGGCAGGATTGTTCGACAAGCCCACCACTGCAATGGTTTTAGCTTGATTCAGAATTTGAGAAATCGGGTCCATGATTCTATGTCGCGTTCGCATCGAGAATTTCTGTAGGCGGACTCGCGATGCCGAGTTGGTTCAGCAACTGCGGAATGAAATATGGTTCGGGTGCGCCGCCTTCAAAGCGCACCTTTTCATTTGCGACGGTGAGTGGAACACCGTACACCTGATACCGCTGTCCCAACTCGGGAAATTCACTCACCTCAATCATATCCGCGCGAATGTTTGGATTCTCAATCGCCATCCGATGTGACAACCGCACCGCGGTTGGACAATGCGGTCAGGTCGGTGTCGTAAAAACTTGCAGATGCGTCGGCTGGGTGACTTGGGACAACAAGGCGCGCGTCTGCGGCGCGAGATGGGAATCGCCGGAGGAAACATCCAAGATTGCGCCAATCAGCGACATGAATTCATAGCCCGATGGCACGCCATAAAAACGAATACCGTAATCGCGTTCGATGATTTCCGTTTCACCGCGTTCGTTCTGCGATTCTTCCAGCCGTACAATAGCAAACGCGGGGATGCGTTGAATCGCGTACTGCTCCACCGCCGCGCGGTCAATTGCATAATTCAGTTTGACCAGTTCTATCTTGTCACTGAGCGGCGCAATCTCGTCCAGAATTTGTCCGGTGATGCCGCACGTTTCGCAGCCGAGTGCTTGCGCGAAAAAAATAATTCGTACGCGTTCCGTCAAGGCGGTGAATTCTTGACGCAATGCGTCACGGTCTTGGTCTTTTAACAGCCCCATTGTGTGAAAAAAAAAGCGCGATGCGTATGCACTGCGCCTTTTCGTTTGCGAAATTGTTTTCAGCGCGGCGCGCGCAGGATTGCGTCAACCAACGCCGCCGCCGTTTCTTGCGTATGTTCGTCCGAAGCGTCTGCTTGCGTGCTCTGAATACATTCGAGCGCGTATTTTTGTGCGACGATGCCGCTCACCCCGCGCACCGCTTGCTGAATTGCCGCAAGCTGGTCCAGAACATCGCGGCACGCGCGGTCCTCTTCAATCATGCGTTGAATCCCGCGCACTTGCCCTTCGATGCGGCGCAAGCGCTTGATGATTTCATCCCGCGCGTCAGAGGAATCTTCTTCGCGGGCACGCGCGCGCAGAGTCGAGCGCATTGATTTGCTCGCCATAAAAAATCAACGCGCGGCAACCGGCGCGGTCAAAAGCGCTTCCAACTTGGCGCGCAGCGCTTCTTTGGGTTGGCGCGGCACGCCGACAATGCGGTCAACTTCTTTGCCGTCTTTGAAAAAAATCAAAGTCGGAATGCCCATGATGCCATAGCGCGTGGGGACATTCGGATTGGCGTCGGTGTCCATTTTGGCGACGACCGCTTTTTCGCCATATTCATTCGCGAGTTCTTCGACGAATGGCGCAATCATGCGGCACGGACCACACCAGGCTGCCCAAAAATCCACAACAGCTGGTTTTTCCGATTTCAAAATCGCTGTATCAAATTCTGCATCGCTAATATGCACAGGTTTGTGATTCTCCATCTTGCCTCCTAAAACAAATTTTGGGGAATAGGATACCCCCGTAGGGTATACCTCCATTGTAATCAGTTTCCCCGCGCCGTCAATTCTTACGCCCAGAAAAAGAGCGCCGCCAAAACGCGCTCCGAAACCTCATGCTTCCTGCTCGCCCAAGAGCGGGTCTTCCAGCACATCGCTGAAATCGCTGTCGTATTCCGACAACATGCGCGCCACGCGAATCACATCATCATAATCAATCGGCGGAGCATTGCGGTAGAATGCCCATTCCTGCGCGTCCAAATCGGTTGCGAAAGTTCGTACCGCGTTCTTGCTCCACACCGCAAAAATCAAACGCTCCGACGCGCACATGGGACAACGCAAACGAAACACCCCAAACCGCGCGCCCGATTCAAGGATGCCAATATCCTGAGTGCGAAAGCGCCGCATACAGCCGGGGCAGCGCAAACGGCGCGCCATCAGTCCTGTAATGTCCGGTAGACTCTTCATCTCGCCCAAGGTCATTCACTTTCCCGTTCAATCATCACTTGAACGTGTGCGGTCACTTCGGGATGGAGCTTGATGGGTACCCCGCGCTGTCCCAAATCCTTGATGGGATGGTCCAATTCAATTTTGCGTTTGTCAATATTGATTCCGTGTTCTTTTTCCAAGCGGGATGCAATATCGGCGGCAGTGATTGCACCGAACAAGCGGTCATTCGTTCCCGCCTTGACCTGGAAATCGAGTTTGACCGCATTCAACGTGTTTGCCAGCAGTTGCGCTTCTTGTAAGGTTTCTGCATCGCGTTTGGCTGCCGCGAGTTTTAACGCTTCTGCTTGCTTGAGCACATTTTGCGTTGCCAACACCGCGAGCCCGCGCGGCAAAAGATAATTGCGGGCGTGTCCATCCGCGACATTTTTTGTCTGTCCTGCTTTGCCGATGCCCGGCACATCTTTAATCAATAGAACTTGCATCTTGCCTCCTGTGAGGGTGGATTGTAGCATAGCGAATCGAAAAATCCAAGAGATTCTTGACACCTGCCGACCAGCGTATAGAATCAACGCGAGCTGATAGATTTGAGGAAGTATGAAAGCATCCGCGCTGATTCTTTTCTTGATTTCGTTGTTGCTTGGTTGTGCTGCCCCGCCGCCGGCTCTGCCAACTGTCCCTCCCACAATTCGACCCTTGGCGCTCGCGCAAACCACCAATGCGCCGACTGCAACGCGCGATCCCAATGCGACAGCACCCGGCGCCACACTCGCGCCGTCTCGCACAAACAGCGCCATTCCATCCACACAAACTCCTGCGCCAACCCAAACCGCGCTGCGGCAAGCGCCGACAATTCTCTCGCAATTCAAATTGCTCGATTTGCCCGGCGAGGGACGCGCGCCAACGTCCGTCGCCTTGTTGAACGGACAAGCGTATGTGGCAAATCGCGAGAGCAACAATATTGCCGTGCTTGCCTCGGAACGCGTTGAAAAATTTATTCCCGCAAACCAAGGCGTGTCCGTCCTCGTCGCCGACGCCTCGCGCAATCGAATTTTTGCCGCGTCGTACGTGACGCCGACGCTGCTGCGGATTGAAAATGACCGCGTCGCACAAAGTGTTGCCATCGCGGGGCGGGTCAACGCGCTCGCCGTGGACGAAAACATTTTATACACGGCGCTCGACAATGACGCGTTGCTCGAACGCTATGATGCGAATACGCTGACCAAAAAAGGTGAACTCAAGCTATCGCAGGGCTTTGGCGTCAGCGCGTTGGCGCTTGACCCGGCGCGCAATCGTTTGTACGCCGCGCTGTATGGAAAAATTGTGGCGGTGGACTTGAACGCGTTCCGCGAATTATTCACGCTCGACGTGCCGTACCTGTATTCCGATTTCGCAGTGAATCCCAAAGATGGTTCGATTTGGGGCGCCGCGTATGACGACGCGTCGTCGCGTGCGTACATCATCGGCTATAGTGCGGACGGCGCCGAACTGGCGCGTTTGTACATTGGCTCCGATTTGCGGGCAGAGACATTTGACAAAGCAGACCGATTGTATGTTCTCGACAGCTACAACAATCAAGTGTTGGTGATTCAAACGCCGCAAGCACAGCTCGTCGCGACGATTCCGGTCAATGAATCGCCCGCGGCTGCGGCGTTCGATTCAGCGCGTCAGCTCTTGTTGGTCGCCAATCGCGACAGCGACAACGTTTCTGCGATTGACACAACGGCACTGCGCGTTGTGAGCACAATTCCGTTGGCGAACTCTATCACCGCGCTCGCATCCAATCCGACGCGCAAGCGTGTGTATGCGGCAAACGCGTCGAGCAACTCGGTTTTCGTCATTGAGGGCACACGCGTTTTGACTGAAATTCCGACGGGAAATCATCCTGTTGATTTGGCGGTGGATGCGACGGCGAATCGGTTGTATGTGGCAAACCGCGCCGATGGCACGCTGACCGTGATTGATGAAAATACGCTCGGCATCACCGCAAGCCAATTCATTACGCGTTTCCTTGCCACCGTCGCGGTGGACTCGCGCAATCAAAAATTATTCGCGGGCAGTGCCTCACTCAATCCCGCTTCCCTCAAAATCGAAAACACGGTTTACGCGCAAGGGCTAACGCTCAATTCGCAGACGATTCCGATTTTTGAACGCGCGAATGCGGCGTTGAAAAAATTATATGCCGTCGCCTCGAACGGCGTTCCGGGTTCCAATTCGCGCGTCACGCTCTATCGCTTTTTGTACGACGCGCTCGGTGAATCAAAATTGCTCGGCAGTCGCATCGGCGGCAACACGACTGCGTTTGATATTGACTTGAGCACGAACAATGTTTTCGCCGCGAGCACGCATCCCCTCGCGCACACCCACGCACTTGACGTATTCGACGCGCAGGACAATTTGCTTCAAACCCTCGCGCTCGCCTCCCACACGACATCGCTTGTCGTAAATCCAAACACGCATCACCTTTTTCTGGCTCATGCGGCAACCTATGAGCCGTATGCTCAAGCCCCGCGCGCGCGCGACGACACGATTGAAATTTTGGACACGCGAACGTTGGGACGCGTTGCGGAATTGGCGGTGCCAAATCAGCCGTGGCGCATGACCCTCTTGGGTGATGAAATTTATGTTGCCGGCTATCAGGACGGAATGATAACTATTCTCGGCGATGCGGTCACGAATCCGCCGCCGTCGCCCACGCCCACACTCACGCCGACGCCATATCCGACATGGACGTTTACACCCGCGCCTTCGGCGACGCCATCTGCTGCAAACTCGCCGACGGTTTCTGCAAACACTGCGCGTTGTGAAATTTCCGTCGCGGAAGAACTGCGGGACAAAATTGCTGACGCGGCGCGCCTCGCGTTAGGTTGTCCGCGCGCGACGGCGATGTCATTTGACCAATTCGCGTACCAGCCATTGGAACGCGGTTGGATGTTTGACGATTTCCGCAACGCGGATGCCAAACGCGTAACCGTTTTGTTTCCAAACAAAACGTATCGCGTCTATCCAGAAACATGGCAGGAAGGGGACGCCGAGCAACTCTGTCCGGATGCCCAAGTGAGAGGTGGGCTTTGGCGTCCCAAGCGCGGGTTTGCTTCGGTCTGGTGCAGCCAGCCCGAGGTACAGGCATTGGGCGCGGGACTGGTCGAGGAACATTCCACGCGCGTTACGCAGCAGCCATTTGAACAGGGTACGGTGTGGTTTGCTCCCGAGCTTGGTGCTTTCGTGTTGTATCAGGATGGCACATGGCAATAAAAATGGGGCAGAGCTTTTTCTCTGCCCCACCTCACAACCCAATCGCGTTATCTTGAAATGCGCTGGGTGTTTGAGCCGCGTGATTTCACTCTGGGCGCCGCCATCGCGCGCTGCCGAAACGATGCTTCGGGAATGAAATAGGTGCACGCGAGGTCGCCCCGGACTTGATGCTCGACGCGTTCCAAATCGGCATCGAGCAAACGGCGAAACAATTCAATTTCAAATTGGCAGGCATCTTGAAAGCGGCACGCCACGCGATAAATGGCGCAGTTTTGTTCCTTGAGCAAATAGCCGCCTTTGACCTTTTCCCACCGCGCCATATAGCCCGCTTCGTCTTGAATCTTGGCAAGCTCTTGAATTCGTTCGCCCAGATTTTTTCCGGTCATGCGCGGGGCAAATTGCTCGTATAATTGCTCCATCCGTCCCGCGAAAATTTGCGCGACGCGTGCGTCGCCTTCCGACGCACGCACCACATCCAACACTTGCGTCGCCAAAAGGTCATAGCTTTTTGGGAATGTTTCAAAGCCCGCCGGCGTCAGACCATATACAAAGGTAGGGCGTCCCGTGGGCTGGCGCTGGGCTTGCATTTGAATCAAGCCGTCGCGTTCCAGCGTGGTCAAATGCCGCCGCACGCCCATCGAAGTAATCTGCAATTTTTCGGCGAGCTGCTGCGCGGTCGAGTTGCCCTCGGTGCGAAGAATCTGTAAAATTTGGCGGCGCGTCGAAAGGTCGTTCATAGTACAACCAATTATATCCCAAAGTCCGCAAAATGCAAACTTTGCATACTTTATAAACAATTATGTTGACAAAGTAGCGCGATTGTGCTATGATGTCGCACATTAAAGGAGTCCTGTGTCAACCCGCTATCTGATTGTGGATGCCCACGAAGACCTCGCCTACAACGCCCTCTCGCTTGGTCGCGACCCGCGCCGTTCTGCGAAACAGACGCGCGCGCAGGAGCCGGAAGTTTCCTCGAACGGTCTCGCCACGGTTGGCTTGGACGATTTTTTCGCGGGCAATGTGCGCGTGATTTTTGCCACCATTTATGTTTCGCCGACGGGCGGTTCCAACACACCCGGCAAAACGTACAAGACCTCCGAAGAAGCGAACGCTCTGGCGCAGGAACAGCTCGCCTATTACGCGCTGTTGGCTGCCGACCCGCGCATTTCGCTCATTACTTCGCGCGAAGATTTGCGCCGCGTCGTCGAGGCACGCGAGCCGAAAATCGGTCTGGTGCTTTTGATGGAGGGCGCGGACCCGATTATTGAACCGCGCGACGCGCAAACTTGGTACGAAGGGGGCGTGCGTATCATCGGTCCGGCATGGAGCCAGACGCGCTACAGCGGCGGCACCGGCAAACCCGGTCCGCTCACAGAACTGGGCAAAGAGCTGATGCAAGAAATGTCGCGCGTGGGATTCATCCTCGATACATCGCACATGGCGGAGGAAAGTTTTTTTCAGGCGCTCGATTTGTTTCAAGGCACGGTCATCGCAAGTCATTCCAACACGCGCAAATATGTTCCGACGGACCGCCAACTCAGCGACGAAATGATTAAAGCGCTCATTCAACGCGACGCGGTCATCGGCGCCGTATTCTTTAACCAATTCCTCAAGTATCAATGGCGGCAAAGTGGCGCGGACAAAAAAGCCGTCACGTTCGCAACGGTGATTGACCACATCAAACATATTTGTGACCTGGCGGGGGACGCCACGCACTGCGGCATTGGTACCGATTTTGACGGCGGGTTTGGTATGGAAGCCACGCCAAACGAAATTGATACCGCCGCCGATTTACCAAAATTTGCGGACGCGTTATCCGGCGCAGGGTTCAACGATGCAGAAGTGCGCGGCATCATGGGCGGCAATTGGCTGCGGATTTTGGAACGCGCACTGCCTTTATAAAGATTAGAGATGGGAGATTTGTACGATCCTGACGGACATCAAGTGGAGCTAACAACTTACGAGGTGTGAAATGTTCTCGCTGCGAAATCAGGTTGCACTCATCACGGGCGCGTCACGCGGTTTGGGACGCGCCCTTGCTGTCGAATTTGCAAAACAAGGCGCGCAGCTGGTCATCAACTCGCGCGCACAGAGCACAAACGATTTGCGCGAAACCGAAGCGCTGGTGCGCGCGTTGAACGCGCCGGTCTTGAGCGTGATAGCCGATGTGTCGCAGCGCGCCGATGTGGAGCGTTTGGCAGGGGAGGCGTTGGCGCGCTTTGGGCGCGTGGATATTTTGGTCAACAACGCGTCCGCGCTGGGTCCCACGCCGATGCCGTTTCTTGCCGATACGCCCATTGAAGAATTTGAAACCGTTTTGCGAACAAATGTCACGGGACCATTCATGCTGACGCGCGCGTTGATTGGACAAATGTTGGTGCGCGGTTCCGGTTCCATTGTCAATGTGAGTTCCGACGCGGGCGTCGAAGGCTATCCTACTTGGGGCGCGTATGGCGTTTCCAAAGCCGCGCTCGACCACTTGACGCGCGTATGGGCAGCCGAAGTGCAAGGGACGGGCGTGCGTGTCAACAGCGTGGACCCGGGCGATATGGATACGGTGATGAAACGCGCGTCGGAACCGGATGGCGACGCGTCGCAATGGGCGAAACCGGAAACGGTGACGCAAGTGTTTGTTTATCTCGCATCGAACGAATCGTCTGCCATTAACGGTAAACGCTTTCAGGCACAGAATTTTGCATTGGCATAATCTCCGCGTCAGAGGTGAAGAGATGTTGAATTTTCAAGTTGAACCGCGCGTTGCGCCGCCGAGTGTGGCACCTGTGCAGTTTGTTTTGCCGCCGGAATTGGAAGCGCATCAACCTGCCGAATTGCGCGGGATGCGGCGTGACGCGGTGCGGCTGATGGTGCTGCCGCGCTGGAACAGTGAACCGATTCACACGCGTTTCGACGCGCTCGGCGATTTTTTACGCGCGGGCGATTTGCTGGTCGTAAATGATTCGCGCACGCTGCCCGGTCTGCTGCGCGCGCGCGATGAAAATGACGAAGCGGTCGAAGTGCGCTTGGCGCATCGTCGCGCGGACGATTTGTGGGACGTATTGTTATTGAATGGGCGTACGCACATCGGACGGGCGGGAATGCGTTTGCGCTTTGCAAAAGGATTGCGCGCACAAATTTTAGCGCGGCGTCCCGATTTGCCGTTTCTATGGCGTATGAAGTTTGACACGTGCTGCGCAGAATTGCTTGACTTGATTTATCAGATTGGCGAACCTGTGCGGTACACGTATGTTGCGGACGCGCTGCCGTTGGATTTGTACCAAACTGTGTACGCCAAAGCGCCCGGTTCGGTTGAAATGCCATCGGCGGGACGCCCGCTGACGTGGGAATTGTTGTTAAAGCTAAAGCGGCAAGGCATTGGTTTCGCGTCGCTCTCGCTGCACACCGGATTGTCTTCGACGCGGGATGATTCGATTGACAAGATTCATCCGAATTATGACGAAGAGTTTAGCGTTCCTGCCGAGACGGCGCGCGCGGTAAATGAAACGCGCGAACGCGGTGGACGCGTTGTCGCGGTCGGAACGACCGTGGTACGCGCATTGGAAACTGCTTCGCGCGCGGACGGTACGGTTACGGATTCGCGCGGCTGGACAAAATTGCGCATTCATCCCGATACGCGTTTGCGTGTGGTGGATGGATTGTTGACGGGACTGCATGAACCGCAAGCGAGTCATCTTGATATGTTGAGCGCGTTCGTCGAACCAAAACGTTTGCAAGCGGCGTACCAACAATGTATCGCGCGCGGTTATTTGTGGCACGAGTTCGGCGACATGAATTTGATTATTTGATATGAGTTGGAAAGATTTTGAACAAGCCGCGCCCGAGTTGGCAGTGTTCGGCGCGGCGCGTTTGAACGGACAAGTTGCCTATCTTGCGACGACGCAAAAAAACGGCGCGCCGCGCGTGCACCCGTTCACGCCCATTATCGGGCAAGGGCATTTCTTTGTCTTTATGGAGCCGACCTCGCCCAAAGGCAAAGATTTGGAACGGGATGCGCGGTACGCCGTCCATTGTGCCGTGAGCGATACGAGCGGCGCGAGTGGCGAGTTTTGGTGCATGGGACGCGCGTCGCGTATGGATGACCCCGCGCTGCGCGCGTTGGCGGTGAACATTTCAACCTATGCGCCCGCCGAACGGTATAGCTTGTTTGAATTGGATGTGGAACGCGCCCAAGCTACCGAATATATCGCCGACCAAATCGTTCGACGCAATTGGAAAAAGGACGCCGCATAAATGAACGCAGTCCCCATTCAAGTTTCCAATCTAAAAAAATATTATCAAGTGCACGACAAAGAGCCAGGAATGCTCGGCTCTTTGAAATCATTTGTGAATCGCAAGTATCGCGATGTCAAAGCCGTGGACGATATTTCGTTTGAAATTGATGCGGGTGAAATCGTCGGCTTTCTCGGACCGAACGGCGCGGGCAAAACGACGACGTTGAAAATGTTGTCGGGTCTCTTATATCCGACCGCCGGCATTGCGCGCGTGTTGGGCTATACGCCCAACGAACGCAAACCGGAATATTTGCGACAAATGACTTTGGTGATGGGACAAAAGCAACAGTTGAATTGGGACTTGCCTGCGATAGAAACTTTTTTGGTGAATCAAGCCATTTACGAAATTCCTCAAACGACGTATGAACAAACCCTCGCGGAATTGACGGAACTGCTGGAACTTGGTCCGCTGTTGAAAAAGCAAGTGCGAAAACTTTCACTCGGCGAGCGTATGAAGTGTGAACTTGCCGCCGCATTATTGCATCGTCCTCAAGTTTTGTTTTTGGATGAGCCGACGATTGGTCTGGATGTGACGATGCAGACCAAGATTCGGCAGTTCGTCGCGGAATACAACCGGCGGCACTGCGCGACGGTGATTCTCACCAGTCATTACATGGCGGACGTGACGGCGTTGTGCAAACGCGTGATTGTGATTGACCACGGTAAATTGATGTACGATGGTTCCCTCGCCGATTTGTCCGCGCGCATTGCCCCGCACAAACTGGTGCGCGTGGAACTGGCGTCCGCGTTGAACGGACACAAATTGTCCGAATACGGCGAGGTGTTGAAACACAAAGGGCAGCGCGTGGAATTCTTGGTGCCGCGCGGCAAAACATCCGAAACCGCGTCGCGCATCCTTGCCGAACTGCCGGTTGCCGATGTGACGATTGAAGACCCGCCGATTGAAGATGTAATTACGCGCGTGTTTGAGCAAGCCGCGTCCGCGCGCGCGGAACGCGGGGAGCAAGACGACGATGGCGATGACGAATAGGCAGTGTCAAAAATGACGATGTGGCTGCATAAATATTTTGCGTTGGTGCGGCGCAGCGTGGCGGTGCTGCTCGAGTACCGCGTCGCAATGGCGATATGGATGTTGTCGGCGACATTTCCGTTGGTGATGCTCGCGGTGTGGCTTTCGCTCGCGCAAGACGGACCGATTGCAGGATTTACGGCGGGCGATTTCATCGCGTATTACCTGATGAGTTTTTACATGCGGCAGATGACGGCGGTGTGGGTGGCGTGGGATTTGGACTATGACATTCGGCATGGCGACATGAATACCAAACTCTTGCATCCGCTTCAACCGATTCACGAATACATTTCGTTCAATCTCGCCGACAAGATTATTCGCGGTATCATGTTCACGCCAATTGTGATTCTCGTCGCGCTCGTGATTCCGGGAGTCACGTTGGCAGCGACGCCGCAGAATATTGCGCTGTTTATCTTGGCGCTCGCGGGCGCGTGGACGATGCGCTTTTTCACCCAATTTTCGCTCGGGCTGTTGGGGTTTTGGTTTTCGCAGGCGCTCGTGCTGATTGACGTGTTTTGGATGCTCTTTTTATTGTTTGGCGGCGGGGTCGCACCATTAGAACTTTTGCCCGAGCCGCTGCGCTCTATCGCGTACGTTCTGCCCTTTCGCTTTATGATGTCGTTTCCGATTGAAATCATGCTGGGGCGCGTGTCAGCCAATGATTTGTTATTTGGATTTGGCAGCGTCGCGGGATGGATTGTAGTATTGTTTGTGCTCTATCGCTTTGTGTGGGCGCGCGGCATTCGCAAATTTGGCGCGTTCGGCGCGTAGAGACTGACGTTAGACGTTTCGCGTTTCACCACGAGCTATGCTCAAGCATCTGAAATTACTCCAAATCTTTTGGCGCTATTCGATTCTCAA
>JAKOPZ010000367.1 GCA_029778615.1 Chloroflexota bacterium
GGCGGGATGTTGATTTCGGCGCTAAATCAGGTGAAACGCAAGCGCGGCGAATATCGCACATTGAAATTATTTGGGCAAGAACGCAATCACATGACCGCGTCCATCGCGCGCATGAATTTGGCGCTGCACGGCGTGGACGATTTCGCGATTGCGCGCGGCGACACGCTCGAACGTCCTGCGTTCACCGAACACGACCATCTCGCCGCGTTCGATGTGGTGCTGGCGAATCCGCCGTATTCCATCAAGCAGTGGAATCGTGAAGCGTGGACAGGTGATGCGTGGGGACGCAATTTTCTCGGCACGCCGCCGCAAGGACGCGCCGACTATGCATTCTTTCAACACATTCTCAAAAGCATGGACCGCAAAACGGGTCGCTGCGCGATTCTGTTTCCGCACGGCGTTTTGTTCCGCAAGGAAGAAGCGGGGATGCGGCAGAAATTGGTGGACGCCGATTTGCTCGAATGTGTGCTGGGCTTGGGTCCGAACCTTTTCTACAATTCGCCGATGGAAGCGTGCGTGGTGATTTGTCGCAGCGCGAAACCGACCAAGCGGCGCGGCAAGGTGCTGTTCATTGATGCGGTGAACGAGGTGACGCGCGAGCGCAGTGCGAGTTTTCTCACGCACGAACATCAGGAACGCATCGCGCAGGCGTATCACGATTTTCAAGATGTGGATGGCTTCGCCAAGGTTGCATCGCTCGACGACATTCGCGCGAACGATGGCAACTTGTCCATTCCGCTTTACGTGCGCGGGCGCGCGGCAAAGGAAGCGAACGCCGAATATGCCGCCGATGGATTAAAACACGCTATCGAAACCTGGGAATCGAGTTCACGGCAATTGGATGCGGCGATAACGGAATTGCTTGCCGCTTTGCGATGACCGTTCCGTTCACCCTGTGCTAGAATGTAAGCAGAAAATCTTGTACCGGATGTGCGTTGGGACAAGGTGGAAACTATACGCAAGAGGCACGCATGGATACCAGGCAAATTCTAGTCACAATTCCGCAAAAGGTGCTTTTGGCAGAAAAGACGGACGAAGCCGATTTTGCCAGAGAGTTATTGATGTTGGCGGCAGTCAAGCTGTATGAACTCGGACATCTTTCGTCCGGGCGCGCCGCCGAACTCGCGGGAATCCCCCGCATCGAATTCTTGCTCAACTTGGGACGCTACAAGGTCTTTCCGTTTGAATCCGAATTGGGCGAATTGGAAAAGCATTATGCCTGATGCCATAACCAACACATCACCGTTGGTTTATCTGTACCGTATTGGTGCGGTGGAATGGCTTCCCAAGTTGTTTGGCGAGATATGGGTCCCGGGCGCCGTTGTGCGCGAACTGCACGAGGGAATTCGGCGTGGTTATGATGTGGTCAATCCCGCTGAACACGTTTGGCTGCAAATCAGAGACGCAGCCGCTATTCCGTCCGAATGGCTCGCCCTGGATTTGGGACCGGGCGAAATCGCAGCGATGGCGTTGGCGCTGGAGAATCCGACTCGCATTGTGTTATTGGATGATTTACGCGCCAGAGAAATCGCTCAAGCCGCAGGTCTGCAGGTTTGGGGAACCTTGCGCATCATGCTGGAAGCAAAATCCCAAGGTCTGACCGAACGCATTGAACCGCTGGTCAACCGGCTCGCCGAGACAGGGATGTGGATTTCGGACGATATTCGCAAAAGAATTCTCACCCTCGCGGGCGAAGGGGGAAAACCGTGAGTGCGTCCGCAAACCACATTGTTTCTGGCGATGCCGACTTGCTCGTTTTGACCCCGTATAAAGAAATCCCCATTCTGCGCCCCGCAGAATTTTTGGCGAGA
>JAKOPZ010000078.1 GCA_029778615.1 Chloroflexota bacterium
CACATCCACCGCGTTATCGTATTCGTTCAAATCAATATGCTCGTTCGGCGTGTGGTCGAGGTTCGAGTCGCCGGGACCGTAGGTGACGATGGGACAATGCCAATGCGGACCGACGACGTTCATGTCGCTCGTCCCCGTTTTCAGCGTAAAGCCCGGCGTCCCCCCCCCCTCACGAATCGCGGAGAGAAATGCGCGCACGAGCGCGTTGTTTTTGTCCGCGCGATACGCGGGCGTTTCGGTGTCGAATTTTATCAAAGCGTCGCCCGCCATGTCCAAAATTTTTTCTTCCAATTCCGCGACAGTAATGTCCAATGGCAAACGCAGACCAATCACCAAACGCGCGACTTCGTGCAAGCCGTCGTTTTCAGAGTTCATTCCGCGCAGCGTCGGGTCGAGTTTGTCAAAAATTTTTTGCTTGCCCGCGTTAAATTCACCCGCAAAGTTTTTTACGCGCAGCCAAAATTCCACCGCGTCTTCGTTCGCGCTGCGCGCCTGTCCTGCGCTGTGCGCGTTGTCGCGCGTCAATGTGTATTCGAGCCACAGCGAACCTTTGTAACCGAGCGTCACGCGGTCCCAACCGCTCGGTTCGCCCACAATCGCGAATTCCGGTTTGTATTGCGTTTTCGCAAAATGCGCGCCTTTGCTTGTCGGACATTCTTCTTCCACCGCGCCGACGACAATAATTTTCCAACCGTCACGCGCACCAACACGCGCGGCTGCCGACGCGAACGCGCACAACGGACCTTTGGCGTCCACCGCGCCGCGCCCATAGAGACGATTCATCGAATCGTCTCGACGCACCTCGATAAATCCGGGATGCGTGTCAATGTGTCCCAGCATCACGATTTCGCGCGCGCCGTCGCCCGCGATACCGACCGCGTTGCCCGCGTCGTCGCGGAACGCGCGCAAACCGTTCGCGTTCATCCACGCGACGAGATAATCCACCGCATCGCGTTCTTGATACGACGGCGAATAGATTTTTAGCAATCCTTCGAGTAAATCACGTGGTGACGTTATCAAGTGGAGTAATTCGTAGTGACGAATTCTATTCGTCGTACGAGTGGAACGAATGAATTCGTTACTACGGTGCTAAAATAAAACCGCCGAGATGCGAACAGGATTCAATTACGAGCGCGTTGTTCTCTATGCGCGCGGATTTGCAATCGGCGACAGCGGGTGGGGAATTGGGGTCAGTTTGCAATGCTTGGCGCAGTGTGCACGCGGAATTGTTGCGGACGACGGAAAATTGTCGCGTTACATTCTTGGGTTCTTGCACGGTGAGTGACGTTGGCGCGCAGTTTTGAAATGCCTGCACAAAACATGACGACGCGTTGCGCGCTGCATCGGCGTCCGTTGCGCGCAATGGGTTGCCTGTCAAGACAATTTCGCCGCAATCGCCTGTGCGGACTGTCGTCGTCAAGGTCGGCGCGTTATCGCCGTCACACGCCCCCAAGCCGAACAGCATCAACGCCAAACAAAATAGTCGCGTCATAAATTTTCAATCACCGCGCGCGTCATTTCCTCTGTTGTCGCCGCGCCGCCCAAATCGCGCGTTCGCATCCCGCTTTCCATCACCATATTCACCGCATTTCGTACGCGCGTCGCTGCATCTTCCAATTCCAAATAATCCAGCATCATCGCGGCGGACAATATCGCGCCGATGGGATTCGCAATGCCTTGCCCCGCAATATCCGGCGCGGAGCCATGCACCGGTTCAAAGACCGCGTTCGATGCGCCGATATTACCTGAAGGCGCGACGCCGAGTCCGCCCATCAACGCGCTCGCTTCGTCCGACAAAATATCGCCAAACAAATTTGTGGTGACGATGACATCAAAATTCTGCGGGTCTTGTACAAGCCGCATCGCCATCGAATCCACGAGCATCTCTTTTGCCGCTACATCAGGAAATTCGCGCGCGACGTTGAAACACGTTTCGCGGAACAAGCCGTCGGTGAGTTTGAGGACGTTCGCTTTGTGTACGACCGTAACGCGTTTCTTGCGCGCCATTGCCAATTCAAATGCGACGCGCGCAATGCGTTCCGACGCGCGTTTTGTAATGACGCGTTCGGCAATCATCGTTTCATCATTTTCCGCACGCTCGCGTCCCGCGTACAGTCCTTCGGTATTTTCGCGCACAATGAGCAAGTCAATGTTCGCGCGCGAAAAATTCGCGGGCAATGATTGCACAGGGCGAAGGTTGGCGTACAAATCCAGCGCTTTGCGTAACGCGAGAATTGGACTCTTGTATCCTTCGACGCGCGTCATCGGCGAGGACGTCGCGCCGAACAACGTCGCGTCGCACGCTTGCACAATTTCGAGCGTCGCGTTCGGAATCGCGTCGCCTGTTTTTTGAAAATGTTCAAAGCCCGCGTCCGCGCGCACAAATTCCAAATCGAGCGCTAACGCTTCCAGTACGCGCTGCGCGTCGGGAATCACTTCTTGCCCAACACCGTCGCCTTCGATGATGCAAATTCGATTTCCCACAAACAAATTGGAACCGCGAATCTACACGAATCTACGCGAATAAAAATTATGGATTCGCGACGATTCGCGTAGATTCGCGGTCTCTTATTCTCCGCCTTTCACTTCGGGCATTGGCAAATTTTCCGCGCCGAATTTTTTTCGCAGCATTGGAATCAAGCCGCCGCTTTCGATGATATTGACGAGTGACGGCGACAACGGTGGAAATTCGAATGTGCCTGCGCGCGCGTGAATTTGATGCGTGGCGAGGTCGAGCGTAATCGTCTCGCCATTTTCAATCGCGTCCACTGCTTCGGGACACACAATCGGTAACAATCCATTGTTGACGGCATTGCGAAAATAAATGCGCGCAAACGATTTGGCAATAATCGCCGTGACGCCCGCGTGTTTCAACGCGCCCACCGCTTGTTCGCGCGAAGAACCGTTACCCCAATTTTTTCCGCCAACAATCATGTCGCCGCGCTGCACATTGCGCGCAAACGTTGGGTCCAAATCTTCGAGCGCGTGTTTCGCTTGCTCGTTCGGGTCGGTGACGGTGTACGTGTATTTGCCGGGAAAGATAACATCGGTGTTGACGTTATCGCCGTATTTCCAGACTTTGCCTGTGAGAATCATAATTGGAGACTGGAGACTGAATGATTAGGTGATTGGGTGATTGGGTGATTCGGGCGTCTGCCGGCTGCTAACTTGCGATAAACATTCCGACGGCTTTGGTGATTTCAAACGCGCCGCGCGTATCCATTTCGTGCTGCACGCGTTGACGAAATGCTTGTTCTGCTTTTTTGGTTTCCGTCGCGGCTTGATACAACAATCCTGAATTTACATACGCAAGCAAGGGTTCGATTTCGGTGACGCGCAAATTATTTTCCTGAACGTCGCGCGTTACATGTTCAAAATGTTTTTCGAGAATTGCCGCGCCATTTTCCAACCCAAACAATTGTTCGGGCGTTGCATCGGAAAATGGGATACCCGAAACTTGCGCTGTCAATTCGTTCAACTCGCGCATATGCCCGATTCCGTTCGTCGCTGCGTAAAACGTGCCGCCGCGTTTCAGCACGCGTCGGATTTCGGCAAGCGCGCGATGCAAATCGGGAATGTGATAGAGCATGTGGTTGGCGAAAATGCCGTCAAAGGATTGAGATGGAAATGGTAATTGTTGCGCGTCGCATTGGAGAGACTGGAGATTAGAGATTCGAGATTGGAATTTGACGTTGACAGTTTCTGCCATGCCGAACGACAAATCGGTGAGGGTGATTTCCCAAGTGGTTGGAATTTTTTCGCGCACATGTTCCCACAATGCGCCGCTGCCGCAGCCGATTTCCAACACGCGCGCGTTGTTTGGCAATTCAACATGCTTGAACAACCAATCGTGAAAATGTTCAGACGCCGTGCTAAATTTTTGATGCAGCGCGATGCGCGCGTCGAGATTCGCGTTCGCAGCGTATTGTGTTCTGACGAAGGTAGTGTCGTTGAAACGGGGCATTTGGAAACCGCGAATCTACGCGAATCTACACGAATCAAAATACAGAATTCGCGTAGATTCGCGGTTCTATCTCCAGTATCTCGGATTGAGATATTCCGCGTCAAACGTTTCTGCCGCGCGCAGCACAACCCGAATGGCATCGCGCACCGCGCGGGCTTTTGCCTCGAGGTCGGGATTTTCGCTTTGGGTGCGTTCGGCAATCACACCGCAGATGCACGCGGCGGCGAAACCGTACACGCTCCCCATTTTGAAAAGGGTTCCCGCTTCCATTTCAAAATTTAGAATGCCCAGCGCGCGATATTCTTCGGTCATGCCGCGCAAATGTCGCATCAAATTTTTGTTGGCGGATGATTCGCTGCGCTCCTGTCCTTCAAAAAAAGTGTCCACGCTCGCGGTGACGCCGATATGCCAGTCCGCGCGCAATTCGCGCGCGGCGTCCACCAGCGCCATGGTCAAAAACGGATTCGCCGCCGCCGGATATTCTTTGGGCGCAATGTCGTCCGCCGCGCCTTGACGGCACAAAGCCGCGCGCGTAATCACCACACTGCCCATTTTCACATCGGATTGAATCGAGCCGCTTGTGCCGACGCGAATCATCACGCGCACGCCGACTTGAAACAATTCGTTCACCACAATCGAAAGCGACGGCGCGCCCATGCCGCTGGTCGCGGAAATAAATGGGCGTCCATTTGGCAGCCGCGCAAGATAACTATTCAGCCCGCGATTCTCGGACAAATTTTTTTCAAACGTCACGCCGTCCGCATGCGCAATGTGCCGCGCGCGGTCGGGGTCGCCCGAAAGCAGCGCGATGAGGGGGGGGGAAGCGCCGAGGTCATGTGCGCCGAAACCGATGTGATAAAAAATATCATCGCTCATGTGGAAGGTTGGTTGGAAGATTCTTGCGCCGCGCGTTTTGCGTCCACCCGTTCTTGTAACGATTCAAACGCGGTCTTGCCCGCGATTTGGATAAAGACGCCAAGCAGCGCCACGCCGAGAATAATGTAAGGAATGGTAAAAATTTTTCCCCACGGAGTGGTGGGATGCAAATCGCCATAACCGACGGTGGCGAGTGTGACGATGCAAAAATACATCGCGTCGAGCCAATCCCACTTTTCGACGAAATGATAAAACAGAGTCCCGCTCAAAAGCAGTCCCAATTCGGAAAGCATCAACGCGCGGAATTCGGGCACGCGCGTCAAGCGTCGGAAAATTTGAAACAACCCGAGAAACGGGAGCAGCGAACCGAGCAGTGGACGCATAGCTTAGTTTTTCTCCGCGAGCTTGAATTGATAGACGCGTTCGCGCGCCGCCACCCACAAATTGTCGTCGTCGTCAAACGCCATGCCGGAGGCGACGCTTTGCGGAATTTTGAATACGTCGAGATAACGTCCATCGTTCGAAAAAACTTGGATGCCCTTGTTGTCGCTGACGTAAACGCGTCCCTGCGAATCCACCGCGAGGGTGTTGGGCGCACTGAATTGTCCCGGCTCGTTACCCGGCGCGCCCCAGCTGTCCAAAAATTTTCCGCCGTGACTGAATTTAAATATCTGGCGCGCAAACGTGCCAAGCACATAAAAATTCACATCCCCGTCCACCGCGAGTACCGGGTCCAATTCAAAATTGTCCAATTGTCCGCTGATGGCACTGTCCACGATAACGTTGATGGTCTCATCGGCATTGAATCGAATCACGCTGTCTTTGTTGTTGCCCGTCATCGTTCCGTACAAAATGCCATCTGCGCCAACGGCAAGACTTTTGTAATTACTGCCGCCTTTGGGGGCAAAGCTATTGCGCGGTTCACACGTCGCCGCATCGTACTGCGTGAGCGTCACGCCTTGCAGGACAAACAGATTGCCGCGACGGTCTGCCGCCATCGAACTCACCGGCAGTTTGGTATCTATCAAACATTGGGTTTTGAATTTTCCCGTCTTGTCGAACGTTTGCACGCGCCCGCCGAGATATTCCGCAACGAAAATGTTTCCGTGATTGTCCACCGCAATCGCGCGCGCGTCTTGCATTTTTCCCGCGCCGGTCCCTTTGCCGCCAAACTCGTTGACCACATTTGCAAATTGCGGCGTCGGCGTTGGCGGCGGCGCAGTGGGACGAAGCGTTGCCGAAGCGCGTGCAATCGGCGTTCCGAGGAACGAATCGGTGATGGAATCCACCGCGGTGGAATTGCTCGACGCGGGCAGGAGAAACGCGAACGCGCCCACGCTCAAGAGAATCGGAATGACAATGGAAGCAATGACGACGATGACGATGAAAACGACGAACGCGCTCGCGCAACCACTGCGATTTCCGGTGCGCGAAATGTTGATGCCGCCCGTTGGTGTAGTCGAGATTCGATAGCCGCTGTCGCCTTGCGTGACTTGAAAGGACTGCGGTGTGCCGATGCTGATTTGTGCCATCTGCACATTTTGTCCGTGCTCAATCGCCTCCACCGCGTCTTTGGCTTGTTTCAGTCCGACGCCGAATGTTTCGCGGTACAATTTGATGGCGGCGATTTTGTTTCCAGCGGCGACAAGGCGTTTGATTTCTGCGAGAACCCCTGCTTGTTTGCTCCAGTCTGCCGCGCCAAACGCGGCGAAATTGGGCGCGGGCGTGCGAAGCGCTTCGGGAACGATAAGGGTTGTTTCGCAGTATGGGCATTGAATCGTCGGTGCACTGCCGCCCTGATAGTCTTGCGGCGCGCCGCATTTTGGACAGGTAAACGTTTGTGATTGTGAATTGGAATCCGTCACGCGTTCCCCTTTTTGTATACTTGGAACCAAACGGTTTGTCCGCAGTTCGGACATGTACGGCGGAGACGTGGATTCCCCGCCGCTTTCCAACGAATGCCGCCAATATCCCAGTAGGAGGTTTCAAAATGGCAATTCGGACATTTGAGCATCCATTGTTTCGATTCTGCCTCGGCGCTCGCGCGCCACGAAGCCGGCAGCAACGCCAAGAAAAATTTTTGTAAACCGCTCAAGTTGACCTCCACACACTCGCCGCAAAATTTTATCACATCCGCCGCGCCGTCACGACATGAACAGGATGGAGCAGGACTTTCGCTCAGTTGTCATTTCGAGCCGTTCCCTCAATGCTTCGGGACATGCTTTGCGAGAAATCTCAGTGGAAAAACCGGGATTTCTCACAGAGTTTACCCCGAAGGATTGAGGGGTTCGAAATGACAAGCGAAAGTCCTCTGGATAATAATTACCAGCCGCGTAATTTTTTGGGCGTTATCCGCAGCGGCACGGACCAGCGCGCGCTGAACGCTTCGGGCGTCATTTTCAAATCCTGAATGCCCGCGCGATATTTTTGGAAATACTGTTTGTGTTGGTACGCAGGCGGCGCGTCGGGCGCCAGCGCGGCGGTGCCGATGAAAACTACCACATCGGCGTCCGCGTTGCCGGAATTGAAATGCAGCGCGACGGTTGGATGCTTGGCGATATGTTTGAGTTTGTGCGCGTGCGATTCAGAGTAAATCAAAAATGTTTCACCGTCCCAATGAAACCAAACGGGGCGCGGCTGCGGCGTGCCATGCGCGTCGGTTGTGGTCAGCCAAATTTCTTGTTCGTTTTTCAAACGGCGTTTTACCTTGCGTCCGAATTCGGTATTGAGGTCGAGCATAAAACACCTCGCAGAAATTTGCGCGAAAGGATACCACAGAACGCTGGAAACGCGACACGCGAAAATGTGCCGCACCGCGTTGAGAAATACGATGGGCGTAATGGAAATTTGGCGCGTGATGCGTTCCAGCCAAACCGGAATGGGGAACAAGTCGCCGGCGCGTCGTTCGGCGAATCACAACCTACGAAACGTTCGCGGTGCTTGTGGATTCGCCGCGCACGCGCGTTTGTCCGAGAAAGTGCGCGCGTTGTAGCGTCAGGTACGCGGCGAGTTCCGCGCAATCGCGTCCGTATGTATCGGGCAGCGCGGCTTCGTACTTGCCGACGCGCGTGGACAAACGTTCGGGCGCTGTGGCGCGTTTGAGCGGCGGCGCATAACGCGAAAAATTGAAACCGACGCGCGGGTGCCGTGAGCGAATGCCGCCGCGTTCGATTTCGATCATGGCGACGCCGAATTCGGAAATATCCACCCAGCGATAATCGGTCGTTCGCCAAAACGAACGCACGGTCAAGCCGGCAGACGAAATTTTGAGAAAGGAGCTGTTGGGAAGGAGATGCGCGGCGGCAAACAGAAAAACGATGGCGGCGCCGCCAAGTAGCACGATGCTGAAACAATTCCACAGCGGTGACGCGCCACTGCCAAGCCAAATGCTCGCGCCGCACAACGCGAGACTCACGAGCGCGGTAATGCTCCAATCCCGTTTTGAGGGATAAAGAATTTCTGACACGGCGGGGGCAAGTATAACACTGCTGAAAAAAAAAAGACGCACGGCGCCGCCGTGCGTCTTGGCATTCAACTTGTTTGCAAACCGATGGTGAACGTTGCCGCATAGCCCTCGCCGCTCGGTTTCACGTCGAGGATGGTTTGCCCGCCGCTTTGCCGATAAATTCCATCGCCGTCGTTGAGCAGCGTACGTCTGCCTTTTGCCGCGTACGGCGCTTGCGCGTGCACTTGGTCCGTGAGCGCTTCGTCAAAGAACCACTGGGAGGTGAATTCTTGACCGCGCGCGCCGGATGGGTTCGTACGAATTTTGAAATGAATATGCACTGCGCGTCCGCTATACCAACCGGGATAAATCGTCACAAATTTCGCCATGCCGTTCGCGTCGGTCACTTGATAGCCGCGCAGAAAGGTTTTGCCTTTGGTATTGAAACCGGGGTCGCTCGCGTCAGAATACACACCCGCCGCGTCACAATGCCACACGTCCACTTGCGCGTTGGCAAGCGGCGCGCAGCCGCTGCCATTGATTTGGGAAACGAGCACGGCGATGGTAAGCGGCGCACCCTCCGACACGGCGCCATTGGATGTGTCTGTACGAATATCCGAACGATTCAATTTTTCATCTACAAAGTACGGTCCTTCAGTGAGTTCGGGGCGCACAATGCACGAAGGAAGAGCCGTCGCGTTCGCCGCCGCGACGTTTGTCGCTTGCTGCTGCGCGGTGGCGACAGCGGTTGGATTGTTTCCAATCGCGACAGACGTTTGCGCTTCCGGTCCGCCCGTTGCCGTCGCGTTCGGTTGCGCGGTGGGTGTTTGCCCCGGCGCACACGCGGCTAATGCTGCCGCGCTGATTGCGCCCAATAGCGCGAGCGCTTCGCGGCGTGTGAGAATTTTGCCTACAGGAAGGTCGTCGTTATCCATGTTTGACTCCTTGAAAAAAAATAAAACGCGCTGCAGGTTGCTTGATGCAACGTTGCAACGCGTCGAAATCCTACACGATGCGAGTTAAAAAGTTGTTTAGATCCGATTAAGATTTTGCCGAGAGCGTTATTTCATTTTTGCTGCAATTTCTTTGTGCCCCTCAAAAATCCCTTCCGCAATTTTTTCATCGGGCGTCGTAGTGTCGACGCCTTCTTGATGACTGCCCCCCAAAATGATTGTGTCGCTGCGCGGGAACATGTACAAATCGCGTCGCCCATCGAGATAGGCATAGGTGACTTCGGGCTGTGGGAGCAAGAGCGTCAACTGTCCTTTGACCGGCACGAGCTCTGTATCGCCAAACAATTCTCGCGCGCCGAGTCCCGTACAATTCATGATGAGCGATTCTGGCAATTTCGACAGCGCCGCTGCATCGGAAAAATTTTGCACAACCAATTTTCCCCCGCGCTGGATAAAGTCCGAAATCACTTGCGGCAAATAATTCAGAGTCTCAATCATCATCGTCGGAAAGCTCGCCGCGTATTTGGTCGGAAACGGATGCTCGCCCGGTTGATAGATTGTGAGTGGATACAGTTCAGGTGTAATCGCGAAATCCCACGGCTGTTCGGGCGGGTCGTCGCCGAGCAAAAACATTTCGTTCCAATGCACGCCGTATTTCGTTCCGACGAAATTTTGAAAATAGCGATGCGCGAACCGCACCGCGTATTGAATGTCCTCCACAATTTTTTTGTCTGAATGATGCGCGTCGTCCACGAGCGACGTGACGCCGAACATTGCTGCCGCGACATTCGAGGTCGTGTTGGGCGGCAACTCTTTCGCGTAAATCGTCACTTGAAATCCTTGGTCTTGCAACAGACGCGCGGTTGCCAAACCCACCGCGCCGCAGCCGATAACTGCTGCGTCGCGTTTCGTCGTTTCGCGCGCGAGAGTCGCCGCCATGTCCGCCGTGCCCCATGAAAGCGTGACGCCGCAGCCGCCGTGTCCGTAATTGTGAATCACGGTTTTGTCGCCGAGCGTTTCCGCCTTTACCACAAATCCCGACGGACGAAACGGGCGTAGTCCCGCGACCTTGCGAATGATTCGATTCTCCGCAACATTCGGTTTTGGCAGCGTTTTGATTTCATTTTGCGCGCTGACAGTTTGCGACGTTGGTTGCGCGAGTGGCATTGCTGTTCCCGCCAACGCAAGCGCGCCAAACTTTAAAACCGAACGGCGGTCGAGCTGTGATGTGTCCATAGCATTTTTCCTCAGTTGTGAATTTCGTGATGGTCATTCTATCAAAAAAACGACTGCGTGGTTACAGCCCCGCGCAGTCGTCTTTACTTTTGATGGTTTCGATTCAATTCGCCGCAGGTTCAAGTGCAAGGCGCAGCGCGAGCAGCGCCAAAATGATTGTAATGGGCGTAAAGAGGAGTTTTTCCAATGTGACGCCTGACGCCAAATTGCCGAGCGTGTTGAGAACAAGATACGCGAACAATATCCAAATGCCGATGTTGACCGCGCGACGGAACTTGCCTCCGCCGAAATAATTGAGTTTCATCGCAATGAGCACCACGAAAAGAATTGTCACAATGAGCGCGACGATTTCAAGCGCGAATAAATTTTCCGGCGTCGCGGCTGCCTGTCCGCCCCACACAATATCGGGCGGCACGATGCCGAGCAGTACAAGGACATGAAAAACTGCCAACGCGCCCAGCGCGAGCAACAGAATGTTTCCGGCTAATTTTGCACTCACAAGTTTTTTCATTACAACAGCTCCTTACGCCGCGCGCGGTTCAGCCGCAAACTTTTGTCATTGCACGGAATTGCGAATACGTTCTTGGGGCAAAGTTTGAGGTTGTCGCTAAGCAGCGCGCATATCAATCATTTTCCATGCCGAGCCGAATCGCTTTGAGCATTTGGGCTGCCAGCTCTTGATTCGGACTGCTTTGTTGTTCAACCGCTTCGACGATTTTAATCCCCGACGTATCGCGGTACACAATCCACAGCGCGTACGCGGCGATGAGCCGCACCATCTCGTCGGAATCGTTCAACGAACGCTCGAACGTTTCGCGCGCGCGTTTGGAGGTTTCTTTGGTGAACCAAACATAGTTGCGTTCAATTCGCCCATCCAGCGCGTAAAAAAGAACCGTCACGGCGTGATACCGATACAGTGGGTCCTCATCACTCGATACCTGCAAAAGCGCGGGAACGATTGCTTCTCTTTCGACGTGGTACGCGGTCAAGGTTTGTTTGACCGCGTTGGTCGTCGCTTGGTCGTCACGCACGAGGGCGCGGATGAGAAATGGAAGTGTGCGCGTGCCCAGACCGCCAAGCACGGACGCCGCAAGCTGCCGCAATTCTGGCTCAGGGTCATTGTGGAGAATTGTCACGAGTCGAGGGACCGCGCGAAATGCTTCATCGCCGACGCGACCGAGATTGAGCAGAGCGATGCGGCGCGCGTCGGGATTCTCGTCGAGCAGCGCGTCGGTAAGCCCCGTTAGAATTGTTTCACGGAGTTCGGGATAGGTCTCAAATACATCGGGGAGGTAACCCAAGTCTGGCATAAATCTCTCAGGCAGAAACAATCTCGCGCGGGTCCTCTATCACGCCCGCAAGCGCGCTTGCCGCAACCACCGCCGGACTTGCTAAATAAATTTCCGCGTCGCGCGTGCCCATGCGTCCGCGAAAATTTCGGTTCGCGCTCGAAATCGTCACCTCATGCGGCGCGGGAATGCCCATGTGATTGCCCATGCACGGACCGCAGCCGGGAACGCCAATCACCGCGCCCGCGTCCGCAAGCGTTTCGATGTAGCCAAGACGCAGCGCATCACGCAAAACTTCCGACGACGCGGGAATCACCAACAGCCGCGTCCCTTTCGCGATTTTTTTTCCGCGCACAATTTTTGCCGCAATTGCTAAATCTTCCAAGCGTCCGTTCGTACACGTTCCCAAAAATGCTTGCTGCACGCGCGTCCCGCGAATTTCCGAAAGCGGTTTTACATTGTCAACGGTGTGCGGACACGCAATCATCGGTTCGAGTGATGACGCGTCGAACGTGTATTCGGCAGTGTAGTGCGCGTCGAGGTCGGGATACAAAGCGAGAGATTGGAGACTGGAGATTGGAGATTGGAGACTGGAGACTGGGGACCCGGTGTCTTTTGATAGTCTCCAGTCTCTGGTCCCTAGTCTCTTTTCTAAACGCGTCGCAAGATACTCAAACACTTGTTCATCCGGCGGCAGATACGCGTTTTTCGCGCCAAACTCTGCCATCATGTTCGGAATGACCATGCGCGATTCGAGCGACATGTTGGAAATCGCGTCGCCGTGAAATTCGACGGAATAGTACAAGCCGCCATCCGCGCCCAAATCGCCGATGATTTTCAAACACAAATCCTTCGAAGTGACCCAATGCCCTAGTGACCCATTGACTGTGATTTTCAAACTCTCCGGTACGCGTAACCACAACTCCTCCGTCGCCCACAACGCGGCAACTTCGCTGCGACCGATGCCCGCGCCAAACGCGCCCATCCAGCCGTAATGCGGCGTGTGCGAGTCCGCGCCGAGAATCGTTTGCCCTGGCAGCACGACGGCTTCTTCGCTCAACACTTGATGGCAAATGCCGCGCCCGACTTCAAAAAAATTTTTCACACCCATCTCGTCAACAAAGCGGCGAACGTCCGCGTGATTTTGCGCGTGCTGTGTCGTCGGCGCGGGAACGGCGTGGTCGAGCGTAATCGCGAGCCGTTCTGGATTCTTGACGCGTTCAATGCCGAGCGCGCGAAAAATTTTCCAAATCGCCGCCGTGTTATCATGCGACAAAATCACGTCGGGACGCGCGTCCACGATTTGTCCCGCGACGACAGACGATTGTCCCGATGCGCGGGCTAATGCTTTCTCTGCAAAAGTTTTGCCGTTCGCAAATGTCTTGCTCATGGTTCTGTTTACGTAATCCCCCGAGAATGAAAAAATCCTGCCCGCTATTCTAACACGGCGCAGGATTTTTGCTGTGATCGCGCAGCGTGAATTATGCCCACTGCCACGCGAGCCAAACGGTCAAGACATTGATGCCCAAACTGACGGCGATGAGAAATTTATCATACAGTCCGGGATACGTTGGTAAACCGACGACATTGAAAAGGAAAAAGAAAATCGCGACGAGGATGCTTGCCCAACGATTGATGGGATTGCCCGTGAACAGCGTGACGAGAAGCATCACAATCGGAATCACCATGAGTACGGCGATGCCCAGCCACATTTCTTGACCTATCGCTTTGCCGCCGATTTCGCCTGCTTTGAAATCTCCGGCGAAAATTCGCAGCACGTCACCCAAGAGATAGGTAAGCATCAACGCAACCCACAAGCCCGCGAGTTTGATTTGAATGTCCGGCATTGTTTTCTCCCGAAAGAGTGACAGGACTTTACACAGCTGTCATTTCGAGCCGCTCTTGCGAGAAATCTCAAATGGAAAACCGAGATTTCTCACTCCGTTCGAAATGACAGGCGCAAGTCCCGAGATTTCTCACTCCGTTCGAAATGACAGGCGCAAGTCCTGAGTGAGGCAAATTTCTGCGATGTCAGGTAGAGTTCAACTGCGTTCATCGCCATTTGCTCTACATGGTGATAATGACTTTACCGCGCGCGTGACCTTGTCCGAGATAACGGAACGCGGCGGCGGTTTCGCTCAACGGATAACAGCGGTCAATGACGGGTTTGATTTTGCCCGCTTCAATTTGCGATGCAAGAAATGCCAAATCGTTTTGGGTTGTGTGCGCCGAGAGAATTCCCATTTTCTGCCCGTTGCGCGAATTCCATGCGCCCCACAACATCGCATCGAACATTTGACGCATCGTGCCGCCTGCCATCACATAGATTCCGTTCGGCGCGAGCGCGCGTTTGTAATCCGCGAGCGGATGATAGCCGTTCGCCGCCAGAATCAAATCGTACTGTTTGCCTTCGCGCGTGAAATCGGTTTTGGTGTAATCAATCACCGCGTCGGCGCCGAGCGCGCGCGCTTGCTCCACATTGCGCGTACTGCAAACGGCGGTGACATGCGCGCCATACATTTTTGCAATTTGCACCGCAAACGTTCCGACGCCGCCCGCCGCGCCTTGAACCAAAACGTTTTGCCCCGCTTGAATTTTTCCCGCGTCGCGCAGTCCTTGCAGTGCGGTGATGCCCGCCATTGGCACGGCAGCGCTTTGTTCAAAGGAAAGATTTGTCGGTTTGTGCGCCAATAAATTTTCGGACGCGCACACATATTCGGCAAGTCCGCCTCCCCAGCGCGCCGCGAGGTCTCCAAAAACCTCGTCACCGACCTGAAACTGTGTGACGTTTTTGCCCGCCGCTTCCACGCGCCCGGCAATGTCCGCGCCGAGGATATTGCTTTTCGGTTTGAGCACTCCTCCGCCCATGAAACGCACCAGAAAAATGTCCGCGGTCAAGAGATGCCAATCGTATTGATTCAGTGAGACCGCATGAATTTTTACCAAGACCTCATCGTCCTTGGGTGTCGGCTTTTCGATTTCGCGGAGCTCGAGGACATCGGGTTGTCCGTACTTGTCGTACACAATCGCCTTCATGAATTTTCTCCCATTTCGGTTGTGATAATTTTTCGCGCAAGCATCGGCTGACCGCCTGCGTTCGACGCCGCGCGTCGGAAGAGGGCAAAGCCCGCTAATGCAATTCCCAGAACATACAAGACACTCAAAACAACATTCACTTGCCAGCGCGCATTTCCAACTTGAGCGGAACCGATAAACGCCATGAGCTCCACAAACCCAATCGTGAACAGCAATGCCCAAAACGCGCGTTTCTCTTTGTGGACGAGCTGTGTACGGATGATGAACAGCGCCAATATCGAGACGGCAACCGCGCACGAGTTGTACAGAATGGTCAGCGCGTTGAGCGCGGCAATGGCGCGCGGCTCCAGATTCGCGATTTCAGAAGGATTGAACACCATAACCAAAAGCGGCGAGTTTGCATTGAACAAGACAACGCTCGTCAATATCAATGCCGCGAGCAGGAAATTGATACCGCTCCAGATGGTGAGAAGGATTGAACCGGTTTTGAGCATTTTTGTTTCCTCCGATGGCGTTGTCATTTCGAGCCGCGCTTGCGAGAAATCTCGCGTCAAGAACCGAGATTTCTCGCGCGGCTCGAAATGACCTGTGTAGGAAGCGCGGTCAACTTTGCGTCGCAAGTTTGAGCACTGTCGCATCCGCCGGCGATGCCCTCGATGCGATTGCAGCCGGATTGAAACCTTTGACAATGAGCCATACTGCCAACACCATTTCCTGCAAAGCGATGGGCGCAGCCAAAATCATCAGATTGCCTGAAATCGAATACGGTTCTCCGTCGAACAGGGTTAGCAGCGCCGCGCCGAACAGTGTGACAAGCGCCGCAATTCCCCAAATGGACAGCCAGCGCGGAATGAGGTTGGTTCGATACATGATGTAGTAATACATCAAGGCGCCGATGCAAAACGCAAATACACCGAACACGAAACCCGCGAGGTCATGCACTGCGTACAACATCTGGCGTAATGCCTGCCAAGTCGCTTGCCCCTCTGCGTTCACACCCTGGCTCAGCGTGAAAAGGACGACCGGGGACATCAAAGCGACAATATAGAAAACGGCTTCTATCAGCCGGAAACCCACCGCGCCCAGCGCGAGACCTTCGTGATATTTTCGCAAGACCGGATACAACGCGATTGCGATGCCGGCAGATGTGGCAGCGGCGATAAAGGACAAGAGCGCGCCAACCATGATTGGATTTCCATTCGCCGGAATTCCGGCAAGCTCACTCGAAGCGTCGAGAACCGATTTTGTAACATTGCTGCCCGCGATACTTGCCGTCGTCGCGATGATAAACAACGCGCCCGTGACAATTGCGATTTTTCTTTCGGTATTCATTTTTTCGTCTCCTTATGCTTTGCTGTGCGCGAGTTGAAACTTTGCCACATCACTTTGGGCAGACCCCGAAGCGATGGCATCTGCATTGAATCCTTTGACAATGAACCACACTGCCATCACCATTTCTTGCACGCCGATTGGGATACTCAAACTGAGCTGGAGCGTTGACAAGGGGGCGATAAACTGGAACGTTGCCATCAAGCCCACCACGAGCCACACGATGGCGGCAAGAAAACCCCAACCGGATAACCATCGCGGAATGAGCTTGGACTGGTACAACATGGCATAGAACATCAGCGCGCCCAGCGGGAAAACGATTTCTAAAACCGAGCGAGTCGCATCATGTCCGTCGAGCACCAGTGCACCCAAGGATTCAAAGCCAGGCACAGTCGGGGCGCCCGCTTGAACATAACTCTCACTCAGCTTTACCAATGACAACCAACTGATTGCCATTGCCATGTAAACGACGGTCTCGAGCGCGCCCCGAAAGACAACATAACCCATCGCCATGCTTTGGTTGTATTTTTTCAAGATGGGATACATCAAGACCGGTACCATGGCGAGCGCCAAACCCATCGTCAATACAGACAGCGCGCCGAGGATGATTTGATTGGCATTGGCGGAAATTTGTTCGGGAGAAATCGGAGCAACCAAAATAGCGCCTGTAACAACAACGCTCAGGATGCCCGAGACCGTCCCGATG
The DNA here is from genome assembly GCA_029778615.1 of Chloroflexota bacterium. GTDB lineage: Bacteria > Chloroflexota > Anaerolineae > UBA4142 > SHND01 > SHND01. Next base: position 16,835 of record JAKOPZ010000078.1, read on the forward strand.
ATGTACAAAACGCCCACAAGGATTGCGGTGATTCGATACGCGTTCATTTTTTTTCCTCCTTTAAAGGAATAGTGTTGATTTTACTTTTGACCTCTGACGCATCCGGCTCGCGCGAGCTCACGCGGTTGACGGACACCAGCGTCATTCCCAAATCGCGCACTCTTTTTAACACGCCGTACAGCGCGGCTTGGTCAATTGCGCCGGTCAAAAGGGTATCGCCGTTGGCTTGCGGCACAATCGTCATGTCGCCAAACCAATCTGCCCAGCTGCAATCCAGCTGTCCCTCCACGCAGATTTGATACACTGCGAGTTGGTCGAAATCCATTTTTGGGGCGAGAAGGGTTGACATTGCCGTATGCCTGCGATGATAGAGAAAAATCTCGTATCACTTGCGATGCACATGCAATATATTCCCAAAGAGGTATCGTTGGCGAGATACCAAAGTATTGTTGGGTGGTGCGGAAAGTATTGTTGTGGAGACGCGGTAGGGGCGAAGCATTCGCAGACGCGGACGCGATAACCGAAACATTTGCGAATGCGAATGCTTCGCCCTTACGCGATGAGACCCAACGCGCGGGCGCGCGAGACGGCTTCGGTGCGGTTCTTGACCTGAAGTTTGTCAAAAAGAACGCGGTTGTGTCCTTTGACGGTGCTCAGGGCGAGGAATAAACGTTCGCCGATTTCTTGATTGGAATACCCTTGCGCAATCAAGTTCAAAATTTCCAATTCGCGTTCGCTCAACGGCTCGATGAGGATTTTTGATCCCTCATATTCCTTCGGGACAAGTTTCTGATTTCTGATTTCTGATTTTGATTGCGGGATTTGAAATGCGGCAAGCAGTTTTTCCAGATACGCGCGGAGGTGGGGCAAAGTTTTCAAAATCGAAAATCGAAAATCTGAAATCAACAATTGCATCGGTTCGCCTTCATCTACAAAAAGGCGAATATAATTTGCGGGTTCTGCCAATGCCAATGCGTCGCCCAAGAGCTCTATACTTTTTTCGCGTTGCTTGTTTGCATACAACGCGACTGCCTGTAAAACCATCACCTTGAGCTGCTCATCCGCCCAGCGTTTGGATTCCGCCAATGCGCGCAATGGCTCCAGCGCCGTCAACGCGGCGCTCGCATCGCCTTGCGCCAAGAGAACGCGCGCTTGACTCATCGGCAACTTGTACGTTTGCGCCAACTGCGCGGCTGCCGCGAAATTGCCTTGCTTGAGCAGCAGCAACACTTGTGCCTCTGCTATCGCCGGCATCTGCATTACAAAATTTTTCGCGCGCGCGTCTTGCTCGGCGCGCATCAAAATCGCAGACGCGCCCGCCACATCGCCTTGCGCGAGTTTCAAGCGCGCGAGAAATACCTCAGAGACAATGTATCGGTCAATCACGCGGTCATACTGGCGCGCCAATTCGAGACTCTTGATGCCGTGATATTGCGCGGCATCCAAATCATTCCATTGATAAAAAATGCGCGCCAGACCCAGATGCGCGTCCGAAGCAAACGAGATGGCAGGTTCTCCCGCCAGCTGCAGCGCGCGCCGATACGTTTCGACTGCTGTATCGAGTTCGTTGTCTATTTCGTGCAGTGTCCCTGATGTGCTGGTTGCCAACAGGCGCGAAAAATTACTCCCCGATGCTTGCGCCAACGTCATCGCCCGGTTCACTGCTTCGCGCGCAGCAACGCGCTCGCCTTGAAAAAAATAGGCGATGCTCTGCGTCCAATACGCCGAAGTGCGGTCCGGCAAATTGTGCGCGTCCAGGTATTCCAACGCGCGCCGCGATTGGACGAGAATGTTTTCCACATCGTAACGCGTCAGCGCCAACGTCGCGCGCGCCGTCGCAATGCGCCCGATGAGATTGCGCGTCTCTTTCGTTAACGGTGCGCCTTGCAGCCCTTCTTCCGCCGCGTCCAATTTTTCCGGAACGCCGGTGGTGATTCCAATAATCAACGACAGCGCGGCGGAACGCCACCGCAGCGCGGGTCTTGCATCCAACACATGCTTGGGCAAAGCATCCAACCAATTCAAAATGATATGCACCACGCCGGGAAAGTGAAACGGGATTTTTCCGCTCTCAATCAAACGCGCCGCGCGCTCGACATCGTTCGCCGCCGCCGCGTGTTGAAACGCTTCGATGTGCATGTCATTGTTTTCGTACCATGTACTCGCGCGTTGATGCAACTCTGCGATGCCGTTTGTGTCCGCCGAAGCGTCAGCAAATTTCTGCCGCAAACGTTGACGCAATAAATCGGCAAAGAGATGATGATAGCGATACCAAAGACGTTCGTCATCCAACGGAAAGAGAAAAAGATTCGCGCGTTCGAGCTGCGCCAGAGTGCCATTACTTGTTCCGTCGCGAACATTCAACACCGCGTCACACAAAGGTCCGCAGAGGCGTTCGAGAATCGAGGTGTGCAGCAAAAAAGTTTGAATCTCTTGGGTCTGCTGCAACAAAACTTGTTCCAGCAAATAGTCCAACACAAAGCGATGGCTGCCGGTAAAGGATTGAATAAAATTTTCCGTGTCCGTTTGCCCGCGCATCGAGAGCGCCGCGAGCTGCAAGCCCGCAATCCAACCTTCGGTGCGCGACTCGAGCGCTTGAATATCTTGCGCGGACAAATTCAGTCCCATCACCTGATTCAAAAATTCGGCGGCTTCGGAAAACGTAAAACGCAAGTCGGCGGCGCGCAGTTCAATCAACTCGTCACGCGCGCGCAATTGCGACAGCGGCAACTGCGGGTCTTGACGCGTGGCGATGACAATGTGCATTTGCGGCGGCAGGTGCGCGAGCAAAAACGCGAGCGCGTGGTCCACCTCGACGGAATCAATCAAATGATAATCGTCCAAAACCAAAATGAATTGTTCGGGGATCGCGGCGAGTTCGTTTACCAAGACGGTGAGAATCGCTTCTGTCGGCGGCGGCTGCGGCGCTTGAAGCACCGGCAGTATGCCTTGCCCTATCTGCGGCGCAACCGTTTGCAATGCCGCGACGAGATATGCCAAAAAGCGCGCGGGCGGGCTGTCGCTTTCCTCCAACGACAACCACGCAACCGGCGCGCGTTGTTGATTGCACCATTCCGCGAGCAGCGTCGTTTTACCAAAACCGGCGGGAGCAGAGAGAAGCGTCAGCTTGCGGTGCAGCGTCTCGTTGAATTGCGCGCTCAAGCGCGCGCGAACGACAACCTTTTGTCGCGATTGCGGGATGTAGAGCTTGGTTGTCAGAATCGGCGCGGACATAGGGGGATTATACGGCACGCGCGCGAGGATTACAATGCGCGTTGGAGAGGGCAATCGCATTTGGATTCGCGCGAGGGGCATGAAATGGAATTTCACGACCGAAAAAAGGGAAAATGCGCTGCATGACCATTCGCCGCGCGATTTGATTTTTTTTCGGCATGAAATGGAATTTCACGACCGAAAAAAGGGAAAATGCGCTGCATGACCATTCGCCGCGCGATTTGATTTTTTTTCGGCATGAAATGGAATTTCACGACTGAAAAAAGGGAAAATGCGCTGCATGACCATTCGCCGCGCGATTTGTGCGATGCTCTGCGTCACCACTTTTCTTCAGAGGGTGATTTTAAATCGCCCAACCTGCAAAGGCAGGTTTCGTGTTTTTGTTGTTGCGAATTCTATTCGCCCGACAATTTCAACCAAAACAAAAAACGACTTGCAATTTTTTGCAAGTCGTTTTTCATCATTTCTCACAAAGTTTGTTTCACCAATTGCTTTTCGTTTCGCCCATTTTCTTTTGGCGCCGCGCGATACGCAATCGGCGACGTGGCGTCTGTTGTCTGTGGTCTGTCCTCTGTCATCTGCTCTTCTGCCCACCGATGCAGCAGCTCATCCACATCTTCCAAATCCAGCTGCTTGATGTCCGCGAGCGCTTTGACTTCTTGCGTCACGAGTTTGATTTGCGCGTCAGAGAGTTCGAGACCGAGTTGTTCCGCGCGGTCTTTGATGGCGTTCCAGCCGGTGAGTTTATGCGCGATGGAAATGTAACGCGTGAGTCCGAAATCTTGCGGGTCCAAAATTTCGTACGTTTCGGGTTTGTTCAAAATTGCTTTCGAGTGAATGCCCGCCTTGTGCGTGAACGCGGTGACGCCGGTAATGTAATTGTTGAACGGCACCGCGACGCCGACAATCTCTGCGACGAGTTGGTCCACCTTGCGGAGTTTTTTCAATTTGTATTTCTTTTTCGTCGCCGCTTTGTTGTGCGCGTACATCCGCGCCACAAAACCGCCGAGCGGCGTAATGCCGTTGCGTTCACCGATGCCGAGAACGCTTGTATCAATGTGCGTGGCGCCCGCTTCGAGCGCACTGAACGAATTGGCAATCGCGCAACCCGTATCGTTGTGTCCATGAAATTCAATGTCCGCGTGCGTGAGACGGCGCAGTGAACTAATCAATTCAAACACGCGGCGCGGCGTAGCAACACCAACGGTATCGGCGATGCCCAAACGATTGACGACTCCCAATTTGTCCACCGCAAGATACACACGCATCAAATCTTTTTCTTCGCTGCGAAACGAATCTTCGGTGCTGAACCGCAGTTCAATGTCGGGCGCTTGCGAACGAATCCACGTCAATACCTCGCTCGCCAATTCGATAATTTCGTCAATGCTTTTGCCGTGCGAAAATTCGCGCAGCATCGAAGAGGTGCCAATGACGACATCGAGTCCGCCGACGCCGGTGTCGAGCGCGATAGCGGCATCGTCCTTGTGACAGCGAATGTGCGTGAGGATTTTTGCTTTCAGTCCGCGCCGCGCAATGGTTTCACAATCAATGCGGCTCTGCGGCGACGCGAGCGGCGACGTGAGTTCCAAATACTCGACGCCGAATTCGTCCAACGCATCCGCGATTTTCAATTTTTGTTCGGGCGTAAAATTCGCGCCGACAAACTGTTCGCCTTCGCGCAGGGTGGATTCGATAATGTTGAATTTTTCGAGTGACATGGGATTTAGGGAAACAGGAAAACAGGGAAACAGGTTCTACTTGTCTACCTGTTTTCTTGTCTACTTGTCTACCTTCTCCTGTTCCGCCAACACACGTTCAATCGCGTCCATCGCCGTATCCAAATCTTGTTTTTCGATGACCAACGGCGGCAGCATTCGCAACACATTCGGACCGGCGGGCAATGCGAGTACGCCGCGTTCCATTAATGCTTGCAGAATCGGCGTCACTTTGACTTTGAGTTCGACGCCGAGCATAAGACCAAGTCCGCGCACGTCACGAATCAACGGCGACTCGATGCGTTTCAATCTGCCCAACGCGTATTCGCCGAGTTCCGCCGCGCGCTGCGATAAATTTTCTTCCAGCAGCACTTCAATTGTCGCGTTCGCCGACGCGCAAATCAACGGATTGCCGCCGAACGTGTTGCCGTGAATTTGCGGTTCGAGTTTGCGGATGCGTTCGGAAATCAACACCGCGCCCATCGGCAAGCCGCCCGCGATGGATTTGGCAACGCTGATTAAATCGGGTTCGATGTCGTAATGTTCTGCCGCGAACATTTTGCCCGTGCGCCCAAAGCCCGTTTGAATTTCGTCGAGAATGACAAGTGCGCCGCGTTCGTGCGCGAGTTTGGCAATGCCTTCAATAAATTCGCGCGAACCCGGTCGCACCCCGCCCTCGCCCTGCACAATTTCCAAAATCACGGCGGCGGTATTTTCGTCAATCGTCTGCGCGGCTTTGTCCAAATTGTCGTACGGAATGAATTTGAAACCGGGGACGAGCGGCGCGAACGGTTCGCGGTATTTTGGCTCCCACGTCGCGCTGAGCGAACCCATTGAACGTCCATGAAACCCGCGCATTGTCGAAACAATTTCCGTGCGTCCCGTGTGATAGCGCGCGAATTTCAA
>JAKOPZ010000368.1 GCA_029778615.1 Chloroflexota bacterium
AGCACGTTCGCGTTCGTGATGTATCCCGAATCCACGCCGATTATCGAGGCGCAGCGCGCGATGGACGAACTCGCGACGGTGGGCATTCCGACCGGTATGGTGGTCGCCAATCTCGTGCTGCCGCCGGCAGAGTGCACGACGCCGTTCACGCGCGCGCGGCGCACGATGCAGGAAAAGTATCTCGCGGAAATGAAAGCGCGTTTCGCGATGCCCATTCTCCAAGTGCCGCTGCTTGCGCACGAAGTAAAAGGGTTAGACACCGTGATGCGCCTGGGCGATGCATTATTCGGCAAGAATGATGTGGCGCCTATCGCGATGCACGAGCACGCACCGGCACTATGAAACAAGTTCTCTTTCTGTGCGCAGGCAATTCGTGCCGTTCCCAAATGGCGGAGGCGATAGTGAACGCGCGGGCGGGTGACGCCTGGCAAGCCTTTCGTGCGGGAACGCAACCGTCGAGACGTGTGCACCAGATGGTCGGAATTCGTTTCGTTTCCCGATTTTGACCCGGTTCCAATTCGTTCGTAACTTTATTTTGACCCGCGCGCGCGAAACTACATTCATAATTTTGAATATAGAGCGAAAAGGACTCGGAGATTTTACATTTTTCAGGTCAACTATGAATACAGTTTCTCATCCATCAACAATGGCTACGCCCTCACGACGTCCGCTGCTCTATGTGGGCATCGCTGCCGTGTTGTGGCTCGTAGCGTACAACATCATCCAACCGCTAGCCGATTGGATTGCATATACCGCGTTGGGTTTGGCGCCCGGTTCTCAATTGGGCGAGTCGGTCGCGTTTTTTCTTTACGATGTCCCGAAAATTTTGCTTTTGCTTTCGGGCATGGTGTTTGTTATCAGCATCGTGCGCACCTTTTTCAGTCCGGAGCGCACCCGCGCGCTGCTCGGCGGCAAGCATGAGGGTTTAGGCAACGTCATTGCCTCCTTCTTGGGCATTGTCACTCCGTTTTGTTCTTGTTCCGCCGTGCCGCTCTTTATCGGTTTTGTCGAAGCGGGGATTCCGCTCGGCGTCACCTTTTCGTTCCTCGTTGCCGCGCCGACCATTAACGAAGTCGCGGTTGTTATGTTGTTCGGGCTGTTTGGCTGGCAAATCGCCGCGCTCTATATCGCCTCCGGGCTGGTCATTGCGATTGCGGCGGGGTACGTTATCGGACGCTTCAAGATGGAGCGCTATGTCGAAGATTTCGTGTGGAAGGTCCGGGCGCAAAATGCCGGTCCCACCGAGCAGCTCTCCTGGAACGACCGCATCGAGCGCGCGTGGGAATCCGTCAAGGAAATTGTCGGCAAAGTTTGGCTCTATGTTGTCGTCGGCATTGCGATTGGCGCGGGGATTCATGGTTACGTGCCAGAATCGGCGTTGGTTGACATCATGGGCAAACAGGCATGGTGGTCGGTGCCCGTGGCAGTTTTGCTCGGTGTGCCGCTGTATTCCAACGCCGCAGGAATGGTCCCGATTGTCGGCGTGCTTGTCGAAAAGGGCGCGTCGCTTGGCACGGCGTTGGCGTTCATGATGTCTGTGATTGCATTGAGTCTGCCCGAAGCCGTGATTCTGCGCCGCGTGTTGAAACTGCCATTGCTCATCACCTATTTTGGTGTCGTCGCCGTCGCCATCATCATGATTGGCACATTCTTTAACTGGGTGCTGTAAAGCGCTATTCATCCCGAACCCGCTGCCATTGCATACAAATTTTCATTTTCACGAAAGGAAACCAAACACAATGCTTACCATCAAAATTTTAGGTTCCGGCTGCGCGAATTG
>JAKOPZ010000369.1 GCA_029778615.1 Chloroflexota bacterium
AAGGCGTTCGCTTCGGGTGGCGGCGTGAACCGCGTCTTGCACCGCATACAACGATAGGAAAAAATTGCGACGCGGTTGCCGCATTTTTGGCAAGGATAAAACCAATCGAGTTTTTTTCCGTCGCGCAGCGCGTTGTATGAACTTGCAGCGACAACGCCTGTCGCGCCGAGCCACGCGAAAAGGAGCGCCGTGTATGTTCCCGTCGTCACCGCGTCGCGTTCGCCCCACAGCGCGTTCCACATAAAGCCGACGAGGATGGGCGTGGCCGCGAGCGTGGCAAGCAGCGCGCCGTTGCGGAGATTGAGGACGAGGTTTTGCATGAATTGTAGACGCGAAGCAATTGCGGCAATGCTGTGCATTGCAAGTTGCTTTGCCCCTAGTCCGCGATGGGAAGCAGCGCGAGATTCATTCCGTTGTCCATAGTTCGCCGCCTGCCGCGTGCTTGGCTCGCGATGGAAAAATAGCGAATCGGATTGCGGCTGCCCGAAAATTGGGGCCAGTTGAAATAGGTGCAGCCAAAGTATTCGATTTCGTTCAATTGAATCACAAAGCGTCCCGCTTCTTTTTTGCTGGGCATAACGGCTTTGCGTTTGGCGACATAGACTTCATTACCGCGATGGGTCCGATTGTAGATGACGACCTTGCTGCACTTGCGTCCTGCGTCAATGACCCAGTTCCCTGTGGAACCCGAGCCGTCTTTCATTTTCCGAAAATATTTTCCGTACGTGAAAATGACAATCGCATTTTCGCCGCGTTTGAGCAAGCTGGTTGCCATGTTTTGTGTCTCCTTGAGTTAAGTTGTACCAGTGCTGGCAGGTATGAAATTGTGCGCGCGTGTGGGGCGCGCGGCTAGTTGATTAGCTGTGTGATTGGTTCTGTCACCTTTATCCTGATTCTGTATTTTCTATTGCAAATGGATTTGGGTACGGCAAAAGGTTTAGTTCAGAAATGAAGCGATAATCGCGAATATTCTTTGTTACGAATCCAAGATTCATTGAAATCGCCGTTGCCGCAATGAGTGCATCGGGAATCAGCAAGCCATGGCTCAAATTAAATCGTCTCAAGAGTTCTATTCCATTGTTCGAGATTTGTTCATTCAATGGAAGAACCTGAAAACGCAAGAGGAAATCGTCGAGTGCGCGCAACTCGTTCTTGTTGCGAAGCCCGACGACCAATTCCATTTCCGTCATCGCGCTAATCGCTAATGTTGCACGTTCTTCGATTAGTCTGAGAGTTTCGACTGCTTCAGGGATTTTTCGCCCAGTGTCAATCAAGATGTTGGTATCAACGAGGATTATTTCTGGCACGACGTTTCTCCCATTCACTCTGGCGTAAATTTCTCACCCAAGCCGTGCTGTCTTCCATGTCCTTGCGGTCTGCCCACATTCCAATGAAAGGTTCTTTTTCAAGTGGAATCCGCTTTGTTGTTTTCTTGCGCGTGCTGACGTACCGCGTTTTCAAGAACGCGATATAGTCAAGCACTTGCTTTTGTAATTCAGGTGGGAGCGCAGAAAATTCGCGCTGAATGGTGGATTGTTTCATTTCGTGCCTCTAAATCTGGTTGACCTTGTTCTATCCTTCTGATTTCATTCGATTAGTAGGATAGATGGATTGATACCGTTTTGGTCGCCAATGACCATAAACGTATCGGTGATGTATCGGATTACAGCGAGATGGTTGCTTGACCATTCATAATAGGCAGATGCAGACAGATTGCTTTGGAGTTTTTCTGGAAGAGCTAGATATTGCAAAGCGTTACGCACACAGATAGCTGCTTCATATGATGGACCCATTGCATATTTCTTGGTGACAATGCGTTCAGGCGGAAAATAACACTCAAGTGTTGCGGCACCTTGTGAGTCGACCTTTATCTTTATGCTTACTCCTATCAGCTTAGAACCATCAGCAGTTGTCTGTTGTCCGCCCAGTACAATTCCATCATAGGCTAG
>JAKOPZ010000370.1 GCA_029778615.1 Chloroflexota bacterium
ACAAATATTTTGAAATTCGCCGCCATCAGGCGACCGCTTGCATCCCGCGCGCGCCCGAACGTTCGCGCGCCCATGCGACGGTGCGCGGGCGTTCCATCGGCGCAACCTGCACGGCGTCCACAATCAAATCTGCCAATTCGCGCGAGGGACGCAGCTGGTCCGCTTCGATTTTGCGGATGGTGATTTCGGCACAATAGACCCGGCGCGCCAAGCCCAATTGCGTCATGCCAAGTCTGCGTCTTTGGTCTTTGAGCCACGTGCCAAACGTGCAAAAATTGAATTCGGTCATTCGACTCCTTTCAATCCAAGTTCGGGTCCCGTTCGAACGGCGAGGTAGAGTTTGGCGCACGGTTGGACGGCTCGTCGAGTTGACGTTTGAGAAAAGCCGCGAGCTCATCATAATCCGCAAAACCGCGCGGGTCCGCGCCGCCGCCGATTTCGACGAGCGCAAAACGCCACGCGGGCGCTTGTTCCGACGCCGGCAAGCCCTCTTGCCAACAGCGCACTACAAACGCGCGATACAAATTCATTGCCGTTCCTTAGAAACACTAACAAAATGAATTTCCCGGTTCGCGGTATGCAAATAATCAATTGCATTCGTCAGCACAGCGTTTTTGCACTGCCATTTTGTTTGTGTTCCTTAATGAAAATCTCAATGTAAAGAGTGCTATACTCTAGCAAACTGGTCTTGGGAAAGTCTCCTCCAATTCATTGCAACTTCTCCGGAGGGGCAAATGAATCGTTTTGCCTTGATGGGTACGATTCAAATCACGCGCGATGGCGAACCCGTGCGCGGCTTTGAATCGCGAAAAACGCTCGCTCTCGCTTGCTATCTCGCTGTCCGAGCACAGCCCGTTTCCCGCGCCGACCTCGCCAACCTCTTTTGGGGCGACAAGACGGAGGCGCAAGCGCGCGCCAATCTCTCGCGCGTCCTCTACAACCTCACCAATCTTTTTCCGCACACGCTCGACGCGAATCGTGAAGCCATTCAATTGAAACCGCACGCGTTCACACTGGACTGCGCCGAGTTTGAACTTGTACGCGGGCGCGGGGATGCCGAATCGCTCGCGCAGGCGGCACAGCTGTATCGCGGCGAATTCATGGCGGGCGTCTATTTAGATGATTGTCCCGATTTTGAAATTTGGCTGGTGCAAGCACGCGAACGCTGGCAGCAGCGCATCGTGTCCGTGCTGGAATGTTTGAGCGATTATTACGCGCGGCGCGGCGAATTTCAAACGGCACTGCCGTTCGCCGCGCGCTTGTTGGAAATTGAACCGTGGCGGGAACAAGCCCATCGCCAGATGATGCAATTGCTCGCGCGCACGGGACAACGCAGCGCGGCGTTACAGCAATACGAAACTGCGCGGCGCGTCCTCGCACAAGAATTCAACCTTGCGCCGAGCGCCGAGACGAACGCGCTGTATGAAAAAATCCGCGCGCAACAAATCGCGCCGCAGTCTGCGCCGCCGCACAATCTCCCGGTACAACTCTCGACTTTTTTCGGACGCGAAACCGAGCTCGCGCGCATCGCCGCGCGCTTGAACAATCCCGACTGCCGCTTGCTCACCCTTGTTGGCGCGGGCGGCATGGGCAAGACGCGGCTCGCCATCGAAACAGGAAAAAATGTTTTACACTCGTTTTCGGATGGCGTGTTCTTTGTGCCACTCGCCCCCATCGGCGCGGGACAAGCGGAATTCATCTTTGCCGCGATTGCCAGAGCATTGCGCATCCCATTCAAGCGCGAACGCGAGCCCATCACGCGGTTGCTGCAATTTCTGCGCGGGAGGCAAATCCTTTTTCTGCTCGACAACTTTGAACATTTGCTGGGCGGCGACGAACACGCGGATGGCGCGGCGCGCGTATTAGAACTTTTGCAGAACGCGCCCGACGTAAAAATTCTGGTTACCTCGCGGCACGTGTTGAACGCGCAGGCAGAATGGGTTACGCGCGTAGAAGGGTTGAGTTATCCGACCACTGCCCCGCGCGACGAGGCAGAACTGGTGAGTTATAACGCCGCGCGCATGTTTGTGGAACGCGCGCGCCAAGTGGACGAACAGTTGGTATTGGACGCGTCTGCCATCGCAGCGATTACGCGCATTTGTGCGCGCGTGGAAGGAATGCCGCTCGCGCTCGAATTGGCGGCAGCGCGCTTGCCGATGATGTCGCTGGAACAAATCGCCGCGCGGTTAGAAGAAACGTTTCGTCTTCTCGCCAGTGAGAACACAACCGCGCCGCGCCGCCATCGCACGCTGCAGGCGCTTTTTGATTGGAGCTACGACCTGCTGTCCGAGCCGGAGCGAGAGCTATTTCGGCGGTTGAGCATCTTGGCAAACGGGTGGGACCTCAAAGCCGTGGAAAATCCGGGCAGCGCGTGCGGGTTGGACAATGCGTTCGAGCTGCTGCAGCTCCTGATTCAAAAATCACTGGTGCTGGTAGATGTTACGGCGCGCCCGCCGCGCTATCGCATGTTGGAACCGATTCGGCAGTACGCGCTCGAAAAATTAGCGGCGTGCGGAAATGAATCAGAGACGCGCATTCCGGACGTGCAGGCGCCCCGACAAAATTTGCCACGCAACGCGTCCGTGAAGCACATTCGCAATCGCGACAGCGCGCGCTGGCTCGAATAGACGACGCGGCGCGCGCAACATCTACTTGACCCGAACCTTTTGCACTTCGCTCCATTCGCTCTCGCCGTTGGGCTTGACGATTTCGATTTTGTATTGGTACGTCTTGCCCGCTTTCACCTTTTTGTGGTTGATTGAATATCTCGCGCCTTCAACACTGCCGACATGTTTCGCCACAATCATTTGCTTGTTGTGCAGTTTCCATTTCCCGTTGCCCACTTGACGCCATACATTGAACCCAACCACATTCAACTCGTTCCCCGTTTCCCATTTCAC